>JBGVNA010000163.1:0-27794 GCA_045125175.1 Acutalibacteraceae bacterium | reverse complement strand
TACCGGGCTTTGCGCAGTGAATGTTAACGTAAACACGCTTTGCATCACGCTCAATCTCAACCTTGGGAACGCCTGCAGGAGCAAGCTTCTCAAGAAGGTACTCACGAAGTTCGTAGTCTTCAACGAGAGTATCACCGAACTTATTGGGAGCTGCATACCAGCGAGATTCCCAGTTCTTAATAACACCGATTCTTAAACCGGTAGGATTAATTTTCTGTCCCATTGTTTAACCTCCTCCTTCGCTTATTCCATTTCCTTGAGAACAAGGGTGATATGAGATGTTTTCTTGTTTATACGGAACGCTCTGCCCTGTGCTCTGGGTCTGATTCTCTTAAGAGTGGGACCCTGGCTTACGCTGCACTCTGCAACGTAGAGCTTTGAAACGTCCATGTTATTGTTGTTTTCAGCGTTTGCGATAGCTGATTTTAAAAGCTTCATCAAGGGTTCACACGCGGCCTTGGGCGTGTACTTGAGAATAGCCATTGCCTTATCTGCAGGCTGATTGCGGATTAAATCGAGAACAATCTGAACCTTGCGAGGCGCAATACGGATATAAGTTGCCTTAGCTGTTGCAACTGCCATATCTGACATTGTTAATACACTCCTTTCGCCGATTATTTACCGTTGTTTGATGTTTTTGAACCTGCATGACCTTTGAAGGTTCTTGTAGGTGCAAACTCACCGAGCTTATGTCCGACCATATCCTCTGTTACATATACAGGAACGTGCTTGCGTCCGTCGTGAACTGCAAATGTGTGGCCGACAAAGTCGGGGAAGATTGTTGATGAACGGCTCCAGGTCTTGAGAACCTGCTTCTCGCCTGCTTCATTCATCTTCTGAACTCTTTCGAGCAGTTTAGGCTGCACAAAAGGTCCTTTTTTAACGCTTCTGCCCATTATTATCTGCTCCTTTCACTTACTTGTCGTTACGACGCTTTACGATAAGCTTGTCGGACGATTTCTTTGTATTTCTGGTCTTGTAACCAAGAGCGGGCTTGCCCCAGGGAGTAACAGGACCGGGTCTACCGATGGGTGACTTACCTTCACCACCACCGTGGGGGTGATCGCAGGGGTTCATAACTGAACCGCGAACTGTGGGTCTCCAGCCCATGTGACGCTTACGGCCGGCCTTACCAACCTTAACGTTTTCATGGTCAACGTTACCTACCTGGCCGACTGTAGCCATGCAGTTAGCTGAAACGTTGCGAAGTTCGCCTGAGGGAAGTCTGAGAAGTGCGTAAACGCCTTCTTTAGCCATGAGCTGAGCGGAGTTACCTGCTGCTCTTGCAAGCTGGCCGCCTCTGCCGGGGTAAAGCTCAATGTTGTGAACAACTGTACCAACGGGGATGTTGGTGAGGGGAAGTGCGTTACCTGCCTTGATGTCAGCACTTGTGCCGGCAACAACGGTATCGCCTACCTTCAGACCTGCAGGCTGAAGGATGTATCTCTTCTCGCCGTCTTCGTACTGAAGAAGTGCGATGAAAGCTGATCTGTTGGGATCGTATTCAACGCTTACAACTGTTGCGGGGATATCGAACTTATCTCTCTTGAAGTCGATGATACGATACTTTCTTCTCTGTCCGCCACCGCGATGACGAACTGTGATTCTTCCGTAGCTGTTGCGGCCGCTGTTCTTCTTGAGTGAAACAAGAAGGCTTCTTTCGGGAGCAACCTTTGAAAGCTCGGAATAATCTGTAACCGACATGCTTCGTCTTGCGTTGCTGGTCGGCTTATAAACCTTAATAGACATTTTTCTACACTCTCCTTATAGCGGCTTTGCGGAGCAATGTCATTCTCCATACTTTACCGCCGGATTTATGGTTTTTTGTCTTTTCCGACTTATTACATCATTCCGTCAAAGAAATCGATGGTCTTTGAATCCTCTGTAAGAGTAACGATTGCCTTTTTCTTGGAAGCTGTGAAGCCCTCGAAACGGCCGTATCTTCTGAGTTTACCGTCAACGTTGATGGTGTTAACCTTTGCTACCTTAACTTCAAAAAGCTCTTCAACTGCCTTAGCAATTTCAATCTTGTTTGCGTCTTTAGCAACTTCAAAGGTGTACTTGCGATCTGCAATACCGTCCATGCTGTTTTCGGTGATGATGGGGCGGAGGATAATATCCTGTGCTAATCTGCTCATGCGTAAACCTCCTCGATCTTGCTTACTGCATCCTTAAGGATTACGACTGTGTCGCAGTTAAGGAGTTCGTAAACGTTGAGTGTTCCGACAAGAGTTGTCTTAACGCCTTCAATGTTGCGAGCTGAACGATAGATGATATCATTCTTCTCAGGAAGAACGAAGAGAACCTTCTTGCCTGTTTCAAGAGCCTTAACAACGTTTGCCATTGCCTTGGTCTTGATTTCTGTAAGGTTAAGTGAATCAAGAACGATGAGCTCGTTATCAGCAAGCTTTGCTGAAAGAGCCGACTTCATAGCAAGTCTTCTGACCTTCTTGTTAACTTCCTTCTTGTAGTCACGGGGCTTGGGGCCGTGAGCGATACCGCCGTGATACCACTGGGGAGCTCTTGTTGAGCCCTGTCTTGCGCGGCCTGTGCCCTTCTGTCTCCAGGGCTTCTTGCCGCCGCCGCTTACTTCTGCTCTGGTAAGAGTAGACTGTGTACCCTGGCGCTGATTAGCAAGATAGCTAACTACACAGAGGTGCATAGCGGGAATGCTGGGTTCGATGCCGAAGATGCTGTCTGCAAGATCCATATCAGAGAGCTTCTTGCCGGCCATATCGAAAACTGAAACTTTAGCCATTATTCTCTACTCCTTCCTTATGCTTTCTTAACTGTATCGCGGATAACAACGATGCCGCCCTTGGGGCCGGGAATTGCGCCCTTGATGGCGAGAAGGTTGTTTTCTGCATCAACTTTAACTACGTCAAGATTCTGGATTGTAACTCTTTCGCAGCCAAGGTGACCTGCAAGCTTCTTGCCCTTGAATACTCTTGAGGGGTCGGAGCATGCGCCGAGTGAACCTGCATGTCTTGCAATAGGACCTGTACCGTGGGATTCCTTGAGTCTGGAGAAGTTCCATCTCTTGATTGCACCGGCAGTACCCTTACCCTTGCTTGTGCCGACTACGTCTACCTTTTCGCCGACTGCAAAGATGTCTGCCTTGATTGTATCGCCAACGTTAACGCTTGCGATATCGATTTTGAACTCCTTAAGTGTCTTCTTAGGAGCAACGTCAGCCTTCTTGAACTGGCCCATCATGGGCTTGTTAACACGCTGAACCTTTACATCGCCGAAGCCGAGCTGAACTGCTTCATAACCGTCGTTTTCCATTGTCTTCTTTGTAACGACTGTGCAGGGGCCTGCTTCAACAACTGTTACGGGAATTACGTTTCCCTTTTCGTCGAAGATCTGAGTCATACCGATCTTCTTGCCGATGAGTGCTTTCTGCATATTGCTTTCCTCCTGTTAGGTTATTGGTTGACCGTTTGGCCAACATGACCTGCATTTGTTGAAATTAAAGCTTGATTTCGATTTCAACGCCTGCGGGAAGCTCAAGACCTGTCAGAGCTTCAACTGTCTTAGCTGAGGGTCTGATAATGTCGATAAGCCTTTTGTGTGTTCTCTGCTCAAACTGCTCTCTGCTGTCCTTGTACTTGTGAACAGCACGAAGGATTGTAACAACTTCCTTCTCTGTGGGAAGGGGAACGGGGCCTGATACCTGAGCGCCTGTTCTCTTAGCTGTTTCAACGATCTTTTCTGCTGCCTTGTCAACAAGGCTGTGATCGTAGCCTTTGAGTCTGATTCTGATCTTTCCCTTAACTGCCATGTGAACGCCTCCTTAAGAATTTGGCGGGCTGTGAATTGCAAATTCGTGAAAACCGACCCGGGTGTTTCAACCCGTCCGATTTAAAAACCGGAAAAACATATTTCCGGGAAAGCTTTCGCTCATTTGCACATAGGTATCCCGCAACAAGGCTGCCCGGGAACGGCAGACCTTACGCAAGGACACAATTCGCCCGGTTTAAAATCGGACATACTCCGCAGAAATTTCCCGCTTCGACGAGCGGCCACCTCCTGCATCAACGCATATCTGCATGGATTCCTTTCGGGCATACTTGCCCCTTTGTCAGAATCCGTGCTTTGATATAATAACACCATCCGTCAACAATGTCAATACTTTTTTTGATATTTTTTTAACTTTTTTAAAACCCCGAATCCCAATGATATCAAGGGATTTGACGCTTTACTGCGATGAATTGAACACACTCCCGAAATGCACATATATAAAAGGTATATATAATATATATTAATACCACAATATAATGTGGTAAAAATAAAAACAATCGCAATTTGGGCGACACTTCATAAGGAAGTTAAGGTTTTTATCATTTCGTCTGAACGAAAAATAACCTGAATATATTGCCAACATTCGGAATATGTGTTAAAATAGGCATGCAAAGCGTAATGAAAGGAGACCTGAAAATGATAGGTTTAGGCAAATGGGCTTGCAATGTAAACACAATGTTTTTCACAGGCGAAGCAAAAATTAAAGTTTTTGATGATAACGGCAAATACGGCTTTGAGCTTGATGTTCCCGGCGTAACAGTTCCCGACATCACGGTTAAAGAGCTTGAAGAAGACGGTGACACAATCAACGCAACCGTTCAGACCGGCCTCCTTCCCGGCAAGGACATTGAACTGACAATCACCTTTGACGGCGACGAGTTTGATGGATTCCTCAAAATCCCCTTCCTCGGCAAGGTTAAGTTCAAGGACGGCCACAGAATAGCAGAATAACCAAAACGGGCGCCCCTGCATTAAAAAGCTTGGTCTTGATTTTGTTTGAACAACTTAATCTGCAATTGAAAACGGCACGGATTTCTCCGTGCCGTTTTTATTTTTAATCTTATTTATAGAGCGGGCCGTAGTTTTCGCAAGCTCTGAAGTCTGCGCCTTCAAGGTCCTTTGTTCCGAATGCGCCCCAGCAAGCAGGACGGAAGATTTTCTCTTCGGGAACATTGTGAAGAGCAACGGGAATACGGAGCATTGATGCCATCGTGATAATATCTGCGCCGATATGACCGTAGGAGATTGCGCCGTGGTTTGCACCCCAGTTATTCATGAGGTCATAAGCTGACTTGAAGGGGCCTTCACCTGTGCATCTGGGTGCGAACCATGTGCAGGGCCATGTGTAGTCTGTTCTCTTCCAGATAATATCCGAAACCTCGTCGGGAAGTGCAACTGTCCAGCCTTCAACAATCTGAAGAACGGGACCGAGACCCTTAACAAGGTTAAGACGAATCATTGTTGCGGGCATTTCAGCTCTGGTAAGGAAGCGTGATGAATATCCGCCGCCTCTGAAGTAGCCGTTATCCGCTGCGTTCCAGGTTGTTGCTTCAAGAATCTTATCTGCATCAGCCTCTGTAACGTTATACCACTCTTTGATTACGCCGTTGCCGTTTTCATCCTTAACTTCGCCGCAAGCATCAAGGCAGCATGCGCCTGAGTTAATGAGGTGGATAAATCCGCCTGCATCCTTAGCCTTACCTTCGATGTCATAGCCTGTTACTCTCTTAACAGCGTCTGCACTCCAGTGAGTACGAACATCAGCAAACATCTGAGGTCTGTTGGTGAGCAATTTCATGAAGAGCATGCCGATGCCGTTGAGAACGTCATTCTCTGTTGCAAGGATATAAGGCTCTCTTGTGCCTTCCCAGTCAAACGAAGTGTTGAGAAGAGCTTCTGCGAAGTCAGCGTTGGGATAGAAGTCTGTCCACTGTCTCTGACCCTGGAAGCCCGCAGCGATAGCGTTGTGGCCAACCATTTCTTCTTCTCTGCCCTCGGGAAGATTGGGGTTGCCGTTCATAAGATCCTTGATGATGCACATCATCTTAACAACAAATTCCCAATCCTTTTCTTTCTGTTCATCGCTCTTTCTTACAAATTCGGGGTTCTTATCGAAGCCTTCCTTGCACTTTGCCTTTGTCCATGCAAGAGCCTTCTGATATTCTGCCTCGTCATAGATGCCTTCAGACATTCGGCGGATGATTTCAACCTCGTCAACAGATTCAACTCTCATGCCGAGATATTCTTCGATAAAGTCGGGGTCAATAACCGAGCCTGCGATACCCATGCAGGTTGAGCCGATCTGAAGATAGCTCTTGCCTCTCATTGTTGCAACTGCAACAGCAGCCTTGCCGAAGCGAAGGAGCTTTTCTTTAACGTCATCGGGCATTGAGGTGTCATCAGCGTCCTGAACATCCTTGCCGTAAATGCCGAATGCGGGCAGACCTTTCTGAGCATGAGCAGCAAGAACTGCTGCAAGGTAAACAGCGCCGGGTCTTTCGGTTGCGTTGAAGCCCCAAACGCCCTTGATTGTTGTGGGATCCATATCCATGGTTTCTGAACCGTAGCACCAGCAGGGAGTAACGGAAAGAGTGATGTCAACGCCTTCCTTCTTGAACTTTGCTGCGCAAGCTGCTGCTTCTGCAACACGGCCGATTGTTGTGTCAGCGATAACAACCTTTACGGGCTCGCCGTTTGAATAGCGAAGATTTTCCTCAAAGAGAGCCTTGGCTGCCTTTGCCATGTTCATGGTCTGATCTTCAAGGGATTCTCTTACCTTGAGGGGACCTCTTCTGCCGTCGATGATGGGGCGAATACCGATAACGGGATAATCGCCGATAAGTCTGCTTTTTGCCATAATAGCATCTTCCTTTCTATAGTTCGTGAATTTAATTTATAACTTTTTTGAATCTCTCGTAGGCTGATGCCCAGGCATCTGCGTTTTCGGGAGAATATTGGGCTGTGTTTTCGCTTGCTTTAACAACCTTTCTTGCCTGCTCAATGCTTTCAAGCGCACCGCAGGAAAGAAGCTGAACGGCAATGTTACCGAGAACAGTTGCTTCAATCGGGCCTGCAACAACCTTTCTGTTGCATGACGATGCGGTCATCTGACAAAGAAGAGTATCCTTTGTGCCGCCGCCGATAACATGAATTGCGGGGTAGGTCTTACCCGTGCAATCCTCAAGAGTTTCAAGGGTTAAACGGTATTTCATTGCAAGGCTTTCATAGATGCAGCGCATAACCTCGCCAACACTTTCGGGAACAGGCTGACCTGTCTTTTTGCAGTAATCACGGACACGCTGGGGAATATTGCCGTGAGGCACAAACTCGGGCGCATCGGGGTCGATGAAGCACTTGAAGGGCTCTGCCGCAAGGGCAAGCTTTTCAAGGTCTGCATACGAATAGCTGTTGCCGTTTCTGTTCCAATGCCTGCGACTTTCCTGAATAAGCCAAAGGCCGATAATGTTTTTAAGGAAGCCTACGGTTGAGCCGTAGCCGCCCTCGTTGGTAACGTTCATTGCAACGGATTTTTCGTTGACAATAGGCTCATCAAGCTCCGTGCCGAAGAGCGACCATGTGCCGCTTGAAAGGAAAGCAAAGTCCTTATCCTCTGCAGGAACAGCGGTGAGTGCGCTCTGAGTGTCATGACCGCAGACGCTGATAACATCAACCTCGTCAATGCCGCATTCCTCGCAGATATCCTTGCGCACCTTGCCGAGAACGCTGCCCGAGGGAACGATTTCGCCAAGCAGGCGCGAGGGAATTCCAAGCCTGTCAAGAATGCCCGTTGCCCATGATTTTGTTTTTATGTCAACCATCTGTGAGGTGGTTGCGATTGAATATTCGGTGGTCATTTTGCCCGTGAGCATATAGCCGAAAAGGTCGGGCATGAACAGAAGTCTGTCCGCTCTTTCGAAAATATGCGGGCGGTATTTTTTGAGCGCATAGAGCTGATAAACCGTGTTAAGCTCCATGAACTGAATGCCCGTTGCACCGTAGAATTCGTCGTTGGGAACGGTTTTTGCGCATTCCTCAATAAGACCGACGGTTCTTTCGTCACGGTAGTGAACGGGATTTTCAAGCAGGCAGCCGAATTCGTCAACAAGGCCGAAATCAACGCCCCAGGTGTCGATACCGATGCTGTCAAAGCCGCCTGCAAGCTTTGCGTTGATGATGCCCTGCTTTATGTTATAGAAAAGGCGCAGCACGTCCCAATACATTGTGTCGCCCACTTTTACGGGGTCGTTTGAAAAGCGGTGAACCTCTTCAAGGGTGATTTTTTCGCCGTTGAAGCTGCCGATAATAGCTCTGCCGCTTGATGCGCCGAAGTCAATGGCTAAAACTCTTTTGTTCATTACTGAATTACAACGCCCTTCTTAAGAATAATGTTTGCATAAATTGCTGTTTCGCCCGTTGCGATAACGGCATATGCCTTCTTCGCTCTGTCATAGAAAGCGAAACGCTCAACAAGCTCGATATTCTTTTCGCCTTCTTCGGCGGTAATTGTCTTTTTGTAATCTGCCCAGATGGGAGGGGAATTTGATGCATCGCCGTTATCCATAAGAGCAACGGGAGCTTCAACATATGTATCAAGCGGCATAAGCTTGAGAATGGCGGCAAGGATTTCATCAACACCATGACCGTCAAGGCGCACGAGGCGCTGAGCAATTGATGCCGCGGGGAAATTGCCGTCACCGATAACGATTTCGTCGCCGTGACCCATTTCCATAAGAATTTTGAGAAGCTCGGGTGAGATGATTGGAGAAATATTTTTAAGCATTGTGATTTTCCTTTCTTTGAATATATATTATGATTTGGCTTGGCCATGATTTGACGTCTCGTCGTGATTTCTCGCTTCGCTCCATAATTTGAATTGCCGCAGGCAATTCATTTGTAATCGGTTTGCCGATTACATCATTGCATACATACTATACATATTGCTGTAGATGCCGCCCTTTTCCATAAGCTCGGCGTGGCTGCCCTGCTCGGCAATGCCGTCCTCAGTGAGAACAATTATTTCATCCGCATTGCGGATTGTTGTCAGGCGGTGGGCAATGGTGAGCGTTGTTCTGCCCTTTGCAAGGCGTTCGAGCGACTCCTGAACAAGCTTTTCGCTTTCGTTATCAAGAGCTGAGGTTGCCTCGTCAAGCAGCAACACAGGAGGGTCTTTGAGGAAAACCCTTGCGATTGAAATTCTCTGCTTCTGACCGCCCGAAAGCTTGACTCCCCTTTCGCCTACATAGGTATCATAGCCGTTGGGCAGAGCGGTGATAAATTCATGCGCACCCGCTTTTTTTGAGGCTTCAATAATTTCCTCCTCGGTTGCATCTGCCTTGCCGTAGATAAGATTATCCCGGATAGTTCCCGAAAAAAGGTAAACATCCTGCGCAACAACGCCGATATTTGAGCGAAGTGAACGCAAAGTAATATCTTTAATATTCTTACCGTCAAGCAGAATTTCACCGCTTTCGGCTTCATAAAATCTGGGAATAAGATTGCAAAGCGTTGTTTTTCCGCCGCCGCTGGGGCCGACAAGAGCAACGTTGCCGCCCTTTCTGATATGCAGATTCAGATGGTGAAGAATTTCTTTTTCGCCCTTGACATAGCTGAACGAAACATCCTTGAATTCAATTTCGCCCTGAACATTTTCTATGGCAACGGCGTTTTCGCTGTCGGTAATATCGGGAGTTTCGTCCATAATTTCCGCAAAACGCTCAACGCCCGTTATGCCTCGGCTGAACTGCTCGCTGAAATCAACGATTGTTCTGATTGAGCCGAGAAGCGTTGAAATCAGCAGAAGGCTTGCGGCAAAATCGCCGGGAGAGGTTATTCCGTCACGCATGAGCAATGCACCGAGAGCAACAACAATTATGTAGGTTGCGCCGTCAATGAGCTTGACTGTTGCATGAAACTGCGACATATAGAGATGGCTCTTGTTTTTGATTTCAACGTATTTTTCATTGCCCTTTGAGAATTTTTCTCTCTCGGTTTTTTCATTTGTAAACGAACGGACAACACGAACACCGAGCAGGCTGTCCTCTATTCTCGCATTGATTTCGCCAACCTGATGACGGCTGCTCTTAAAGGTATCACGCATTCTCGTGCGTGATTTCTTTGTGAGAATTATCATAAGCGGCATGAGGATGAAAATTGCGACTGCAAAGCGGATATCCATAGATGCAAAAATAAAGAAGCTTGCAACAAATTTGACTGCCGTCATAAGCACCATTTCGGGGAAGTGATGCGCCCATTCCGCAACGTCAAAAAGGTCCGAAGTCATACGGCTCATGAGCTGACCGACCTTTGTGTTATCAAAAAACGTGAACGAAAGGGTCTGAAGATGATCAAACATATCCTCACGCATGGAATTTTCGATTTTAACACCCATTCTGTGTCCCCAATAGGACTGGCAGAAGCTTGCAAGGCTGTCCAACGCTCTGAGAGCTATATAAGCAATGCAGATTTTAACGATAAGGTCAACGGTAAGCCCTGCAGGGTCGCTGACCCCCGTATCCGTTATTCTTCTGACAATAAGCGGCAGAATAATTTCGCATGCCGCCGAGGTTGCTGCACAGATAAGCACGACAAGCTCTGTTCCCAGATGCTTTTTGAGATAAGGGAAAAATCGCTTTATAAGCGAAACATTCTTTTTGGTGTTCCCCTTTCTGCCCATTTTTTCTTTCATTCTTTTTCCTCTTTTACCCTATAATATAACATTATATATTATGTAATAATTTTCATGATTTGTAAAGTAGCTTTTGATAAATAATTATAAAAACAGTTAAGTCAAGCTTTACAAATGTTTTCTGTTTTGATAAAATAAAGCAAAACAAGGAGGAGATAATCATGAAAAAAATTATTGCCCTTATTCTCGCTGCCGCAATGCTTCTGAGCGTTTGCGCATTCTCTGCTTCGGCTTTTGATGATAAGTCGATGACTCAGAATGAATGGAACGATTTGTATGCAGACCTTTGCGACGAAAACACACTGCCCGCTCTTTGCGTCGGCGCAGACGAAACGGAGCTCAACATCTGCTGGCACGCCGCCAAAGACAAGGCAAATCCGAAGGTCAGGCTTGCAAAAAACATTTCAATGGCGGATTACGTTGAATTTTCGGGCGAAACAACTCCTGCCGAAAACGACGGACAGCTTGTCTGCCGCGTTACGATGACGGGAATTGAAGAAAACACCGTTTATTATTATCAGTGGCTCAGCGAAAACGGCTGGAGCAAGCCCTGCAAATACGAAACCAAGGGCTTTGACAGCTACAAGATGATGGTTATAGGCGATATTCAGATAGGCGGTCAATCAACGGATAATCCCGAAGAGCAGTCAAGAGTCGGCTATGTATGGCAAAGCGTGCTTGACGAAGCACTCACCAAAAATCCCGACATCAGCTTTCTGCTTTCCCCCGGTGACAACACCTCAACGGGCAAAGCCGCCGATGAATGGCAGACTCTTCTTATGCCTGAATACACAAGAAGCCTTCCCATGGCTCTTGCAATCGGCAACCATGACAAAAAGGGCATGACATATGAATATTACACCCATATGCCCAACGAATATTTCGGCGAGTATTTTGAGGGGCTTGACAGAGATTTCTGGTTCCGCTACGGCGATGTGCTTTACCTTGTTTTTGACGCAACCTCACCCGCCGCTGCAGACCACATGGCAATGGCAAAAGAAGCCGTTGAAAAAAATCCCGATGCCAAATGGCGCATCGGCGTTATGCACCAGGGACTTTATGCACCCGGCGTTGCCGCCCTTGAGCCTGAAACAGCCATTCTTCTCAACGCTGTTTTGCAGCCCATATTCATGACATATGACCTTGACGTTGTTTTCACGGGACACACTCATATGCAGGGCCGCTCCCATTTCATAAGCGACGGCGTTGTTGTGGGCAAAGCCGAAAGCGGCAAAACCTACACCGACCCGAATGGAATTATTTATCTTAACACAAACGCCTGCTGCGACCAGGGCTCGATTGAGGGCATGAGCGAATGGCCTCACACCGCCTATGCTTTTGAAGATGCTGATGTTACAACATATTCAACGGTTGAATTCACCGATACAACCATGTCAATCAAAACATTCAGAGGCGATA
Source organism: Acutalibacteraceae bacterium (assembly GCA_045125175.1). Lineage (GTDB taxonomy): Bacteria > Bacillota > Clostridia > Oscillospirales > Acutalibacteraceae > CAG-177. Next base: position 15,886 of record JBGVNA010000163.1, on the reverse strand, counting down.
ACAGCGAGCTTCTCGACAGCGTTACAATCGAGAAAACCGAAGGCTTTAAAAATAAACCCGTAAGCACATTTATCCGTTCATCTCTCTACAAGATTGTTGAATTCCTCGGAATCGTTTATCAGAAAATTGATAACATCGTTGTTGAAATCCGAGGCGGACATTTTTAAATAAAAAAACGGCGGTCATCTGACCGCCGTTAATTTTTTATTCGTATGTATGGTCGCAGATTTCCCTGATCTTTCTCTGAAGCGCAAGAAAATCTTCAAGTGCATCGGGCTTCTGGTTGGGGTTGCGCAAAAGCGCTGCGGGATGAAATGTTCCCATAAAGAGCATTCCGCCCTTTTCGATGAATTCACCGTGCTGTTTGGTAACCTTGAAATCCTTTGAAATAAGCCTTTGCGCCGAAATTCTGCCGAGGCAAACAATGATTTTGGGCTTAATCAGCCTTGTCTGCTCTCTGAGCCAATCAATGCATTTATCCTGCTCATCGGGGAGAGGGTCTCTGTTTTTCGGCGGACGGCATTTTACCATGTTGGCAATATAAATATTCTTTCTGCGGTCAAGGTCAATCGCTTCAAGGTATTTATCAAGCAGCTTTCCGCCTCTGCCGACAAACGGCTCACCCTGCAAATCCTCGTTTTCGCCGGGTCCCTCGCCGATAAACATTACCTCGGCATTCTCATTACCCACTCCGAAAACAAGGTTTGTTCTTGTTTCGCAGAGCGCACATTTTCTGCACTGCATGCAGTCAGCCTTAAGCTGTTCCCAAGTTTCATACATTGCCGTTTTCACCTCGGTTTTTAAATATTTCTTCGGATTTTTCCGCATCCTTATGAATCTGAGCCGAAAGCTCATCAATAGAGTCAAATTTTATTTCATCACGCAGATATTGCAGCAATCTGACCTCAATCTCAAGGCCATAAAGGTTGCCGCTGAAGCCTAAAATGCAGGTTTCACTGCGAAAATCTTCGTTTTCAAACGAGGGGCGCAAGCCGATATTTGTAACGGAGGGATATTCCCTGCCGTCAACAACGGTTACCGAAGCATAGACGCCCTTCTTCGGCTTAACGAAGCCGTGTTCAAACCGCTGATTTATCGTCGGCGCACCGATAAGCCTGCCTCTGTGCTGACCGTTGACAACAACCTGCTTATAGCGGAATTCCCTGCCGAGCATTGCGTTTGCAAGCGGTATGTCGCCGCTTTCAACTGCCTGCCTTATGCGGGTTGAGCTGACGGGTCCGCCGTCATAATCAACAGGCGGAGTGATTATAAGCTCCAATCCGTGCTCATCGCAAAGCTCTTTGAGCTCTTCAACGCCGCCCTCGTTATTTTTGCCGAAACGGTAATTCCAGCCGCAACAGATACCGCCCGCATTAAGCTTATCAATAAGAATTTTTTCAAAAAACTCACGGCAGGACATGTTTTTTACTTCTCTGAAAGAAACAATTCTTTTCCCTGCCCCGGTTTTAGCAATCAGCTCATCACGAAGAACGGGCTGTAAAATCATATCGGGAGCTTTGCCTGCAACAGTAAGCATGGGGTGGCTGTCAAAAAGAAGCACTAACGGGGAAAGCCCGTGCTTTTTTTGCATTTCAAAAGCACAGGCAATAACCTTCATATGTCCTTTGTGTAAGCCGTCAAAGCTGCCGAGCGTGACGGCGGTTTTTTTATTTGTCATATTACTTTTTCTTAAACTGCTGTTTCATGCGCAGCTCTTTTGAAAGAATACGCTTACGCAGACGGAGCGAATCGGGAGTTACCTCTAAAAGCTCGTCATCCTTGATAAACTCCATGCACTGCTCAAGGCTGAGCACGCTGTGGGGAACAAGCCTGAGAGCATCATCCGAGCCGGATGCACGGGTGTTTGTGAGATGCTTTGTTTTGCAAACATTGCAAACTATATCTTCATTTTTTGCACATTCGCCCACAATCATACCCTCATAAACATCAACACCTGCGGGAATGAAAAGACGTCCTCTGTCCTGAGTGTTGAACAGACCGTAAGCGGTGCTTGTTCCTGTTTCATGAACAACGATTGAGCCTCTTTCGCGGGTCTGGATATCGCCCTTATAGGGTGCATAACCGTCAAAAAGCTGGTTCATGATGCCGTTGCCGTTAGTATCGGTAAGGAATTCGGCACGGTAGCCGATAAGACCTCTTGAGGGAATTTTGAATTCAAGGTGGGTTGAGCCGCCGTCACGGGAGCCCATATTTTCAAGCTCGCCCTTGCGTGAGCCGAGCTTTTCAATAACTGCGCCCACATACTGCTCGGGCACTTCAACAATAAGAAGCTCCATCGGCTCCATGAGCTGACCGTCGATTTCCTTAAAGATAACCTTGGGTCTTGAAACCTGGAATTCATAGCCCTGACGGCGCATAGTTTCGATGAGAATTGAAAGATGAAGCTCACCTCTGCCCGAAACCTTGAAGGTGTCAGTTGACTCGGTTTCTTCAACTCTCATGCTGACGTTGGTTTCAACCTCTTTGAAGAGTCTGTCACGGATATTTCTCGATGTTACGAACTTGCCCTCCTTGCCTGCAAAGGGGCTGTCATTAACGATAAAGTTCATTGAAATTGTAGGCTCGTCAATCTTGATGAAAGGAAGAGCCTCAACGCATTCAGGGTGGCAGGCAGTTTCGCCGATGTTGATACCCTCAATGCCTGAAACGCAGATGATATCGCCTGCTTCGGCTTCCTCGCATTCAACACGGGCAAGTCCCTCAAACTGATAAAGCCTTGAAACTCTCACATTCTGGGTTGTGCCGTCTGTTTTGCAGAGGGTAATCTGCTGATTCTTCTTTATTCTGCCTCTTTCAACTCTGCCGACACCGATTCTGCCCACATAATCGTCATAATCAAGGCTCGAGAAAAGAACCTGAAGAGGTTGATCGGGGTCGCCCTCGGGAGCATCGATATTTTCAAGAATTGCATCAAAAAGAGGCTGCATATCGCCGCTGCGGTTATTGGGGTCAAGGCTTGAATAGCCGTCCCTTGCGCTCGCATAAATAACGGGGAATTCAAGCTGATCCTCGTCTGCGCCAAGGTCAATAAACAAATCAAGAACCTCATCAACAACCTCATAGGGGCGTGCATTGGGTCGGTCAATTTTGTTGATGACAACAAGAACCTTCTTTTTGAGGTTGAGCGCCTTTTTGAGAACAAATCTCGTCTGGGGCATGCAGCCCTCAAACGCATCAACGAGCAGAAGAACGCCGTCAACCATCATAAGAATACGTTCAACCTCGCCGCCGAAATCGGCGTGGCCCGGTGTATCGACAACGTTGATTTTTGTGTTTTTATAATGAACGGATGTGTTTTTTGAAAGGATTGTAATTCCTCTTTCACGCTCAAGGTCGTTTGAGTCCATAACACGGTCTGCAACCTGCTCGTTTTCACGGAAAGTTCCGCTCTGCTTGAGCATTTCGTCAACAAGAGTTGTTTTGCCGTGGTCAACGTGAGCGATGATAGCAATATTTCTTAAATCTTTTTTATTTGACAAATGGGGTCACCTTTTCCTGGAAATAGTTAAATGATGCGGCTTCGCCATGAATTGACTGAAGTCATGATTTCTCGCTTCGCTCCATGATTTGAATTGTTCCAATTCATTATCGGTCATAGGCGGAGCCTATCCAAAATGCACCAAAGGTGCAAATCATGCAATCGAAGATTGCAATTCATGATGAAATCAATTCACGCCGCAAGACAATTCATTATTCTTCAATCGCAAATCCTTCTTTTTCACGCTTTGCGGCGAGCTGAGCAAGCATGTTTTCCTTTTCCTTGCCTGCTATCTTATAGAAGAACATGGGAATTGAGCAAAGCAGCATGCTGAGACCGGGAAGAAGAGATACAAGGCAGAACATTGCAAATCTCTGACCGGGGTCAACCTCTGTAGCTGCCATAATTGCATCCTTTGAAAGCATTGCTGCGGGGTCCATATCGATTGCCATATAAAGCACGATAATTCCGCAGGTTGAGAATGCGTTGCCGATTTTGTTGATGAAGCCCTGGCAAGCCGAGCCGAGACCGTTTTCTCTGTGGCCCGTTGTAAGCTCCATATAGTCAAGGCTGTCGCATATCATCGCATAGGAAATAACGTTGATAACGCCGAGAGGAATTGACTGGATAATAATAAACGGAGCAAGCACATAGATGCTTGAAAGATCAGTTGCATAGCCGATAACCGTTGTTACAACGCTTGCGGCAAAGCCTGCAAGGCAGGTTGTGATAACGATTTTCTTATAGTCAAACTTTTTCATCAGCATGGGCATAACGAGCGTTGTGCCGAACATACCGACGATTGTGCATACCTGGAAAATGGTTTTAACAAGGCTGATGCTGTTAAGAATATCCGCCTGAGTGGGGTTTTCGGGGCCGATATAGAAAGAATAACGGGCAACATGGATTGCAGCAGCCTGAACAAGATATCTGCCGCTTGAAAGAATACCCATGGCAACCACAAGCATAAGAGGCTTGCAACGGAAGATTCTTGAAAGGCTTCCCGGCTGACCGGGAACTTTTTTCTTGTTGGGAAGAACAACTCTTTCCTTGATATGGAAATAGCAGTTTACATACATTGCACCGCCGATTATAACAGCAAAAAGCGCAATGAGAAAATACTTTTTCTTCTCAAAATCAAGCGGATTGGGCTCGTTGCCGAACTTTCCGTAATATGCATTGAGGATAAGCGGAATTGCAAGGAAAAGCACCTCGGGAAGAGCCGAACCGATGCTGTTGATTATTTTTGTGAAAGAAATAACGTCGCTTCTCTCTTTTGAGTTGGGTGTGAGAACATTGGGCAGACTCCAGAAAGGAACGTCAGCCATTGTGTAAGCCATGCCCCAGAGAATATAGACGATTGCTGAGAACGCCATAAGAGGAGTCTGATTCATATCGGGACTGAGATACATAAGAAGAGTGAGAACCGCTATAATCGGCGTTGCCATAATAATATAGGGCTTCATTCTGCCGTTTTTCATTGTTCTTCTGTCAACAATCATGCCCATCATGGGGTCATTGATTGCGTCCCATACTCTTGCAGCAAGCATGAGCACAAGAACAAACATAAGGGGAAGCTGAAGAACGTTAACGTAATAGTCGCTGATATAGCTTGACATCATGGCATAAATCATGCCCTGACCGCCTGCACCGAGAGCATACATCCACAGCTCTTTTTTGCTGACATATTTCTTGCCTTCCATAATAATCTTCCTTTCGGATTAAAAATTACTCCTTGGTTTTTTCTGCCCACGCAGCCTCAAATTTTTCTTTTATTCCCGCATAAACCTCGGCAGGAACGTCGGGGTTACCCTTTGAGTAGCTGGGAACAAGCATATCGCCCGCAACCTTTGCAACGGTGCATTCCGTATCGTTTCTCCACTTTTCTCTCTCTTCGGGATTGCGGAGATCGGGCACATCAAGAGGGATTCCGCCCTGAAGCACCGAGCGGTAAGCAAACATGCCGGGCAGGAACATATCCATTGCCTCGTAAACATCGATAACATCCATGTTATCTCTGCCTCTTACGGTTTCAACAACGTTGTGCATAACATACCAGTCTGAACCGCCGTGACCCGAAGGCGCAGCAAGGCGTGAGAATTCGTCGCCTGTTGATCTTTCCTCGGGCTCGTTGATATTCTGACCCTCATACTCATCAACGTTAACATAAAGCTTGTTAACATGGTCGCTCTCGCATGCATCCTCACGGGCACATTCCATTCTGCCCTTTGAGCCGTAGATGCTGTACCATACGGAGTTTCTTGAAGGACCTACGCCGTGAATGCTCTTAAGCACAGCGCCGTTTTCAAGGGTAATCATTTCGATGCCGACGGGGCCTGCCTTTGCGCCCATTCTCGCCATTCTTGCGTTGAACGGAAGCTCAAAGCCTGTTACCTTAACGGGCTTAAGACCTGTAATGTGGATAAGGGGACCGATTGAGTGGGTGCAGTAGTAGCAGGCGTGCATTGTGTTGCGCCAGTGGTCGGGGTCGCCGAAGGTGATGTTATGCCAGATATCCTCGCAGTTATGCATATATTCGCCTTCGCCGTATTCGAACTCGCCGAGCTCACCTTCAAGATAAAGCTCTCTCATCTTTTTGGGTGCGCCCATATAGCAGTAATTCTCAGCGTAGAAGTATTTCTTGCCTGTTCTTTCAACAGCTTCGATAAGCTCAACAGCTTCCTTCATTGTCTGAACGGGAAGCACCTCGCTGAGCACGTGGAAGCCTTTTTCAAGAGCCTTAACGGCAAAGGGTGCGTGCTCTGTTGCAAAGTTTGCCAGAACAACAACATCCATATCGTGATTAAGGAAATCCTCATAGTTATCATAGAAAGTGATATCCCTGTCGGCATAATCCTTCTTTGCCTTATCGAGCAGGATATCGTAATTATCGCAGATAGCAACGGTTTTTGCGCCTCTTACATTGTCGCAATGGTTAATCATTGTTCTGCCTCTGCCGACACCTACAACGCCGACTCTGACAACGGGAGCTTTTTCAACCCTTCTGCAGAAGGAGCAATCCTCATAAACCATGTCAACGCTGTCAACGTCAAGCTCGCAAAGCATCCATTCCCAGCGAGCCTTCATATCCTCGTCATACTCAACGGGGATAAAGCCTGCGGAAAGATAGCTCTTAACTGCGCCCTTGCGCCACTCGTCGGTGGTAAGATAAATATGATCAACACCCTGCGCAGCGAGCTTTTTAACAGCAACGTTGTTGAGATATTTGCCGAGGCCCTTGCCTCTGAAATCGGTCTTGATGCCTACCATATGTACCTGACCGATATTGGTTTCGGGATGATAGATTGCGGAAATTGTTCCGATATGCTCTCCCTCATAATCAAGGAAGAAAACGTCCTTTTCGGGCACGCAGTCATCAACACCGGCTACGCAGTCGTCGAAAAATTCGGGAGCTGTGTCGTCACCGACAAGTCCGTTTTTGCAGCAATCAACCCACGCTGCCTTGTCGGAAACACTTTCTTTGTAATTTACGATTGAATAACCCTCGGGAAGCTCCAAATCAGCAATGGGAGTGCCTTTGAGCCAATACATTTTTAACTGTGCCATAATTATCACCTTTGCCTTTTTCTTTCATGCTGTAAAAAGGGAGTTGTCAGAAAACAACTCCCATATGTTCAATAATTATTCGCCCTTCATTTCAAGGAGCTTGACTGTGCCGTCATATGATGCCTGGCTGACCTTGATTGAATCTGTGATGGCAGCCTTGATATCATCTTCTGTTGCGCCGAGCTCAACAGAATACTTTCTGTCGATGAAAAGGTTGATATCCATGATATCTGCAAGTCCGTCAACATCAATACCGCTTTCAATACCCTTTGCGGCATATTCCTTCTTAACCTTGCCAAGACCCATACGCATCATCCAGGGGGGAACGCTGATAATCTTTCTGTTTTCGCCCATGCCTCTTGCTGCGTAAACAATCTTGAGGAATTCCTTCCATGTCTGGTTATACATGCTGATAGGCCATGCCTTTGCACCCTTTGACTTTTCAGCTGCGCCGACGATAACTTCGCCAACCTGACGAACGGTGAGCATTGCTGTGCCGCCGCCGGGATACATTGTGCAGGGAAGCTTATCCATCATCTTGATCTGCTCAATGAGGATAACCCAAACGGGCTTTCTGCCGGGCTGTGTGCCGAAGATATAGGGAAGCTCAAGAACTGCAACGTCGAAATTCTCATCAGCAAATGAGAAAGCAACCTCTTCCTGGTCGATACGGCTTCTGATATAAGGATGCTTCTCTGTGAGCTTCATATCGGGTCTTTCCTTTGCAAGATATGCAAAGTATGAGCCGAGGATAACTGCATTCTTCATGCCGATTTCCTTGCAGAGGGGAAGAATTCTCTTGAGAGGAGCGATGTTATACTTATAGTATGCATCGTAAACGGGTGCGGGGAATTCAACTCTTTCGTCGATACCGGCAGCGAAAACGAAGCAGTCGCAGCCTGACATAATAGCCTTGATTTCTTCATCTGTCTTTTCATAGATATTGCAAAGCTCAATTTCCATTTCTTCGGGAATGGGTGCTCCTTCGGGAAGAGGGGGAAGAGCAACGCTCTTAACCTGATGGCCTCTTTCGATGAAGATCCTTGCAGCTTCGCAGCCGAGGAGACCTGTGCCGCCAATCATAAATACTTTCATTGGATTATTCCTCCTTAAATAATTATACATGTATAATATAACTTTATTTTTTTAAATAGTCAATAGACTACAAAAATTTTAGACAAAATCCGCCCGAAATTACGCATTTCGAATTATGAATTCCGCATTAAACATTATCCTGCCCGTACATAAAGAAATCAACGGGGAACCAGTTCTGTGCAAACGCAGGCAGAGCAAGGCGTTCAGCCGAAAACACGCCTGCAAAAAACGCAATCGCCTCAAGCTTATCAAGCTCAACATCAGGCTTTGCATCGGTTTCGGTAACGGTTACATTTTTTCCGTCAACGGTTATTGCAATGCTTTCATCGCCTGCATATCCGTGAACAAGCACATTGAGAGTGCCGCTGCAGAGACTGAGTCTTTCTGCTTTTATCGCCAGAAAGGCTTCAACAAACTTCTTATAGTTAAGAATATTAAGCTGTTCAACATGGCAAGCCGATGTTCCGCAAGCTCTTTTTGCCATAAAATCGCACATTTCCGTATCATAAACCGGCACGGTGAAGCTTACCGACTCATTATTTGCCGCTTCCATTATGCAAAGAATAAATTCAAGAGTTTCCTCAACGTTAAGCACCTTAACCTCTGCAAGATAGCCTGACGATTCATTCATAACAAAATAGCCCTTGAACTCATCGCCCTCGCTGACAACATAGGGCTTGCATCTCCAGCTGTTGAGAATATCGAACATATTCTCTTCGCTTCTTTCCGCACGGAACGGCATTTTATCATAAAGTGCCTTGATTTTTGCAATGTTCTGAGCATCGCCTTCCTCAAGAGGCTTTGCAGAGAATGAGGTTTCCGTGTTACCGTTTCTCAGACGGCTGATGTTGCCCTTATTTATAGTGAAATTTATCGCACTGCCGGCGGGCACATAGCCGAAATATTCATATCTCTGCCTCTGACCGCCGAGAAGCGAATAGTCATATCCTTCTGCAATCATTTTTTCAAGCGCCATATTCATCAGCTCAATCATATAGCCCTTGCGGCGGCAATCCTTTGTAACCGCAACGTTGCCGATGCCCATAATTCTGAGCTTTCTTCCTGCGGCGGTAACATCAATCGGATAGCAGCCGACCGCAGCTTTGATTACGCCGTCTTCTTTTATGATTACGTTATGCTCTGCAGGATTGAATTTGTCCTTATAAAGCTTGGGCAGCAGAGTCATAAATCTTGTTTCTTCTTCGGAGAAAAAAACCTCGTCAAGCGTTTCGATAAGATGCTTTTCGTCGCTTTTATTTCCCAATCCCTTGTAAAGTTCCATAGTCTTACCTCAGTTTCATAAAGTCGTTATAATTCAGAATTCTGTAATTCTTGCCTGTAACAGGCTTTGAAGCCTTGTCACGTCTGCGCCTCATAAATATGAGGATTATCAGAACAACAATAACCGCAATTGCAATTATTCTGAAAAACCAGTTTGAAAAGATGCTTTTTGCAACCGTTCCGATAAACGTGAAGAAGCCTCGCTTGACATCCATGCTCGCAACAAGGTCAATTTCCTTGATAACGTTGCCTGCATACAGCACCTTTGCCTTGCAGATAACATCGCCCTTTTTGACGGGAGCTTTAACAAATTCGGGCACGGTTTCCGCTATCGGCTCAACAAGCAGGCTGCCCGAATCCGTTCCCACGGGAACAAGGCTGTAAACCGTTTCGCCGGGAGAAAGAGTGAGATAATCCGTGCTCTTTGCGTATTTTATGGGAACCTGACCCACAATCTGAGTTGTATCCGAAATGGCAACAAGCTCAATATTCTTAAATGCCCATTCAAACATTTCTTTGGCATCAAGGAAAGCCCCGTTTTCGTTAACGCCGTCGCCGTCAACATCGCTGAAGGTTGAATTCAGCGCAACGGCAACATAGTTATAGCCGTCTTTTGAAGCTGTTGCAACAACGCAGCGGCCCGCATCCGAGGTTGAACCTGTTTTGCCGCTCTTGACATATTTGCAATAATAGTCTTTATATGCGCTGTTCATAAGATAATTCGTGTTGAGAATATTGCGCTCATCCTGCATGTTTGTTGCAGGGAGCCTGTAGCTTGTTTTGCCTGTTATTTCAGCAAAAGCAGGGTATTCCAACGCATGAAGAATAAACCGCGCCATATCCTCTGCCGTAACATACTGGTTTTCGTCATGCAGACCGTGAGGATTGACGAAATGGCTGTTTACGCAGCCCAATCTCCCGGCAACCTCGTTCATCATGGAGATAAACTTTGCTCTGTCTCCGCCGCTTATGTAGTCCGCAAGAGTTGTTGCAGCTTCGTTTGCGCTCTGAATAAGCAGGCTTGCAAGAAGATTATAAACCGTAACGTTCTCACCCGCCTTAAGTCCGCCGAGAGAGCTGCCCGTGCCGTCAAGCTCTCTGATGCAGGATTCGGGAACGGTTACAATTTTATTCAGATCCGTGCAGTTTTCAAGCACGACAATGGCGGTTACAACCTTTGTAAGGCTTGCGGGAGGAGTTTGCTTGCCTGCGTTTTTATCAAAAATAACCTCGCCGTTATCGGCACTCATAAGCAGCACACAGTCCGAATAAAGCTTCAGCGACTCCATCGCCTCGTCATAGGCGGCATTTGCGGGAACGGCAAACACCGAACACAGAACCACCGCCATCATCATTATTATACTTAATATCTTTTTCATATCACTACACCATTTAAAGCATTTATTTTGTCACAGACGGATATGATTATATCACAAAAAAACAAATAAATAAATACCTTTATATACGATTTTTATGGAAATAAATAATTTCATAACATGCGCCTTGATTTTTCGGGTGATTTAATGTATATTCATATATGATAATAAATCAATTATGAATTGCCTTACGGCATGAATTGCAATTAAAATTGCATGATTCGCACCTGACGGCGCATTAAGGGTCTGCGACGCTTATTTATAGCGGATAAGGGTGTAACCCTTCCTTAATATTGCAAAGCAACAATTCATGCTCCGAAGGAGCAATTCATTCTTCATGTGCGTAAGCACAACTCATTTCAGATTTGCAAAGGAGCATTTGCATGGTATATATAACCGGTGATATGCACGGCGATATTTCCCGCTTTGATTCACCTGCAATAAAACAGCTTAAAAAGGGCGATACGCTTATTGTCTGCGGCGATTTCGGCTTTGTATGGGACAACAGCAAAATCGAGCAGAAAATCCTCAAAAAGCTGGGCAACAAAAAATTCAATATATGCTTCATTGACGGCACACACGAAAATTTTGAGCTTCTCAACGCCTACCCCGTCAGCGAATGGAACGGCGGCAAGGTGCATCATATCTGCGGCAATCTTTATCACCTGATGAGAGGTCAGATTTTCAGAATTGACAACATGACCTTCTTCACAATGGGCGGCGGCGAAAGCCCCGATATCGATATCAGATTTGAAGAAAACGCATGGTCAAAATATGAATTTCCAAGCCGTGAAGAGCTTCTCGAGGGCGCGGCAAACCTTGAAAAACTCAACTGCCGCGTGGATTATGTCATAACCCATGAGCCGCCCGTTAAAATCAAGAGCTTCCTCAAGCTCAAGGACAGCGAAACCGCAAGCGTTACGGGCCTCAACACATATCTTGAGGAGCTTTCGGATGCCTGCCAGTTCAGACGCTGGTTTTTCGGCTCGATGCATCTTGATAAATATATTTCAAATTCCCACGTTGCCGTTTACTATAACATTATTAACGCAATCACGGGCGAAGTTCAGCGATAAATTCAATCCGTCGGTTCCGGCGGATTTTTTATAACAAGGAGCGATGCATATGGATAAATTAAAACAAATTATATCTGCCGTTCTTGCGGCAATAATCGGCTTTTTCGGCAGCATATCGGCTGCTGTTACCGACCTTGTGAATGACTACAGCTTCACAGTTGACGCATCGCAATACGGCAATGTGCTGAGCAACCCTGCAAGCAACGTCAACGTCTGGTCAATTGACGGAAATCCCTTTGTCAATCAGAAAAACAATGCGGAATACGATATCTTTGAATTTGTAAATTACGTTCAGTTCATGCAATGCACGGGCGGCAATGCGGACAGAGATTTGTTCATTGACCCCTTGGACAGAACCGTGCTTGACGACTATGACTTCACCGTGCTTATCGATAACTGCAGAGGTGTTCTTGAGCTTGGCGCAAAGCCATTCTTAAAGCTTGGCAGCGTTCCTTTGAAATATTCCGCAAAAGCAAATACTGATGCGGAATTCAGCACGAATATCTACCCTCCCGATGACTATAATGTTTACTATAATTATATTGCCGCCATTGCTCAGGCACTCGTTGATGAATTCGGCAAGGAAGAGGTTCTCTCTTGGCGATTCGGCGTTATGACCGAATATGAAAACGCCTCATGGTTCATGGCAAACAGCGGCAACCCCGAGGAATCTGCGATTGAATACTGCAAGCTCTATGACTACACCGTTGCCGCACTCATTGACGTTATCGGCGATGTTTTCGTCGGAGCGCACTCAATGACCGTTACCGAGGGTCTTTGGGACGAGGCATATTTTATTGAGCACTGTGCTCAGGGCACAAACTATAAAACAGGCAAAAAAGGATCACGTATTTGCTATCTTTCCGCTTCATTTTATGATTCAACTCCCGGCGATTACACCGACGGCTACACCCTTGCCGAAACAATTGATTACCTGCGTTCAACCGCCGAAAAATACGGCTTGAACAATCTTATTTACGGCATTGACGAGGGCAGAATCCTCTGCGGAAACACAAGAGGAGCAATTGATGACCAGCTTCTCACAAGAACCTGCGGCTTCACATATCAGGCGGCTTACGATGCAAGAATGTATAAAACCGTGTTTGAAAATGACATCAACTATTTTTCATCATGGGCATTTCTTTCAAACAGTCTGTTGGAGGGCAACCCCACTGTCAGCTATCATGTTGCAAAAAATGCGTCAGAATTCGGCGGTGCAAAGCTTCTGAACACGAAAAAGGCAGGCTTCGGGCTTATCCCCTTTGCAGAAGTTGATGCGGTTTCCGCTTTTAATGAAGAAACAGACACTCTGCATATTATGGCATATAACTTCAAAAACAAGGTTGATTACAAGGCAACTGCCGACCTTGATTTCACCGTGAACGCTCCGCAGTTTGACGGTCAGAAAGTAAAAATCACCGCCTGTGTTATAGACGATGACTGCAACTATTTCGACGAATGGCAAGAGGACAGAGTTAAATACGGCATCGGCGATGACTGCTTCGGCTGGTCACCCGATGACCCCCAGATTGGCAACCCCACTACTCTCTCTGACCCCAAGGCAAGAGAAATCTATTTTAATGAGCTTTATGATAAATATTATGAATGCTCGAAGCTTGTTCCCGTTGAGGAAACGGTAACGGTTGAAAACGGCGAAATCAGCCTCAGTATTACCCTTGACCCAAACGCCGTTGTATTCTATGAAATAACTCCCGTATAACAAAGAAAGGCACAGCTTGAAGCTGTGCCTTTTGACTGTTGATTAAGTCGCTGAACCATAAACAAAATAAGATATGATGTAAGGGACGAAATTCTTAACGTCCATTAAAGCAAAGATACTTTTGTTTATTTGCCGTTTTTTCTCCCATCGACGTGCCTTTGTACGCCTTCGGTCGAACAAAACGTCATTCAGCTTCCTTACTCAACATCCACTGCAGTTTGCAAAAAACAAGGCACAGCTTGAAGCTGCGCCTTGTTTTTTAATTTCTTTTATTGTTTTGCGCCGTTATCAAACATCTCAAGAGTCTTTACCGTCGCTGCAAAGCAGTTTGCGATGCCGTCCTTGTTCATGTTTGTGTATGTATCAAGTCTTGTGTGATAATATCTTTCAAGCTTGTGATTAAGGCCTGTAATACCTGCTGCTCTGAAGCCGCCCTGAGTAAATGCCGCTGCATCAACTGCACCGCCGAGAGGAGGAATCCAGCCCTTCTGGCAGGGCACGCCGACAGCCTCAGCCGCTTCAACAAAAAGGTCTGCAAGCTCTGCGTCGGACTTAACCGTGCCGTTAAGGTCACGGTAGTTTGCCATAAGATATTTGGGGTCGTTGATTGTATCAAATGCATAGATGAATGTGGGAACATCCTTGAAATCATTCTTATGAGCCTCAACCCATGCCTTTGAGCCTCTCAGGCCGATTTCCTCAGAGCCTGTGAGAACTACGCCAACCTCGGTGTTTTCAAGCTCAATGCCTTCATCCTTGAGATACTTGAGAACTGCAATACCCATATAGCAGCCTGTGAGGTTATCATTTGCGCCGTCAACAACAAGATGATAGTTTTCCATGAAATAAAGGCCAATCATAAAGGGAACAAAAAGAAGTCCCCAAAGACCTGCTTTAATGAGGGGGTCCGATGTGTCGGGCATACCGAAAGTGATTCCGTTCTTTACAACATACATTATTGAAAGCACAAGATAGAAAATTGCGCCGAGAACAACGATAATTGCATGACCCTCAAAGCCTACGCCGCCCAGAGCATAGTTAACGGGCCATTCCCATGTTGCGTCGGGGTGACCGTTAAAGATGATTCTTCTTTTTACTTCGCCCGAGCACTTCTTGATAGCGGTAACATTATGGCTTGTTTTTTTCTTGAAAAGAGGGTCAAGGAGCTTTTTGTAAACGCCGAACTGAATAAGAACGATTGCAAAGCCCGCAATAATCAGAGGAATTCCCACAACGGGAACAAAGAAAAATGCCGCAACGGAAATAAGAACAAACGTGATTGTGAAATAAATCCAGCCATAGAATGCCTTGGGAGCAACCTCGCAGGGCTCAATCTTCACGTCCTCGCAGCCGCAGTCCTTTCTGAGCACCTCTGCCATATATTCGCAGGATTTCTTTTCGCCCTCGGAACCGGGATCTCTTTTGCCGCAGGTTTTGATAACATGAGTGATTTCGTCAATCATGTATTTTGCTGCTTCGGCTTTTTTGTCGATAATTTTCTTTAAATCCATAAATCTTCCTCCTTTATTAATACTTAATTATATTAGCATTTTTATTATAAAAAAGTCAATAGAATACCGCATTTTAGTAACACTGTTACAATTTTTGTTTTAAAGCAAAATCTTTCCTTGACTTTAATTTTCGGTTGTGCTATACCTATTTAGGATTAAATTTTAAGTAAAGGTGAAAAGTATGGAAACTTTGTTTTGTATCTCCATCGCACTCGGCGCGGGTCTTATTATGTCCCGTATCGCAAAGCCGCTCGGTCTGCCCTCAGTAACCGCATATCTCGTTGCGGGCATACTCATCGGCCCATATTGCCTCGGCAGGCTCGGAATTGACGGCATCGGCTTTGTTTCTCATGAAAATGTTACCGATTTCAAAATCATTTCAGATGTTGCCCTCGGTTTTATTGCATTTGCAATCGGCAATGAGTTCAGAATTTCACAGCTCAAAAAAATCGGCGGCAAGGCAACCTTCATCGGCATTTGGCAGGCTGTTATCGCAACGCTCCTCGTTGACGCTGCACTCATCGGTCTGCACTTTGTTCTCGGTGAAGATAAGCTCCCCCTTTCAATGGCAATCACCCTCGGCGCAGTTGCAGCCGCAACCGCTCCCGCCGCAACGCTGATGGTTGTCCGTCAGTATAAAGCAAAGGGCAAGCTCACCGATTTGCTCCTGCCTATCGTTGCTATCGACGACGCCGTCGGTCTTATCATTTTCGCCGTTTCCTTCGGCATTGCAAAGGCAATTGAGCACGGTCAGTTCAGCA
>JBGVNA010000162.1:0-10842 GCA_045125175.1 Acutalibacteraceae bacterium | reverse complement strand
CTTGAGCATTGCAAACGGTGCAGGATGTTCAATCGGCGACCAGATGCATCCCCTCAGCGAAATGAACATGGCAACCTATGGGCTTATAGGCAAGGCATATGCCCTTGTTGAAGAAAAAGAACCATGGCTTAACGGGGCTGTCAATATTGCGGATATAGCAGTTTTAAGCGCTGAAGCTGTTACGGGCAAACGTGATTCCAAAGCCGATATCGGCGCAAACAGAATGCTGCTTGAAAATAATTATCTTTATAATTTCATTGATTCAACAATGGATTTTTCAAACTACAAGCTGCTTATTTTACCCGATGTTGCAGGCTTTGACGACGAAACGATTGCTAAAATCAGAAAATACGCTGCCAACGGAGGTAAAATCATCGCAAGCGGTGAAGCGTTGATAAAAAGCGGAAAATTCATTCTTGATGTCGGCGCAAAATATATGGGCATGAACGAGTTCAACCCTACGTATCTTATTCCTTGCTTTGAAACAGTCAACGGCACAACGGAATATGTTATGCGCTGCAACTCATACAAAACAGAAGCGACCGATTGTCAGATTGAAGCATATATGCAGAACCCCTATTTCAACAGAACAGCAGAGCATTTTTGCTCGCATATGCACGCACCGAACAACCCCGACGAAGCTTACCCTGCCGCAATAATAAAGAATAATGTTGCATACATAGGTTGGGATATTTTTACGGCATATGCCAGCCACGGACATCTTTGCTTTAAAGAGCTGTTTTCGCATATTATCAAAAAAATGATGGGCGATGAAACAACGGTTTATGCCGATATCCCCGACAAGGCGGTTGTTACTTATACAAGGCAGAAAAAAGAAAACAGAAGCATTCTTCACCTTCTTTTTGCGCACACAACCGTAAGAGGTCAGAACACCGAGGTTATCGAAGATACAGTTCCGCTTTATAATGTTAAATGCAGCGTAAAATGCGAATCAACACCTTCAAAAATTACTCTTGTTCCTTCGGGTCATATGCTTGATTTTGAATTCAGCAACGGCAGAGCTGAATTCACCGTTCCTGAGGTTAATATTCATCAAATGGTTGAAATCACCAACTGATTCCAAAACTAATCCGATATATTCAAACATCTGATATCCAAGCTGTAATTAACATTTTTTTAACATTAGATAAACACTTTCAAAACAGCTTAAATATTTAATAGGACCTTGATAAAACTAAAATGGGAGGCACTATATGGCCAACAGAGCATTAGGACAGGTCCTTTCGATATTCAGCGGCTCACTCGGCATTGCCGAACACATAAAACTCGGTATCTATTCAAGAAACGCTGTAAAAACTCAGGAAAGACTTCTTAAAGGTCTTATGAAAAAAAACAAAACAACGGTATACGGTAAAAAAACAGCTTCAAGGACGTTCACTCAATTGAAGACTATCAAAAAATCGTTCCGCTGACAAACTACAACGATTATGATGAATATATCCAGCGCATGGTAAACGGTGAAAAGAGCATTCTCACCAATTCTGCCTACCGCAGATTCACTGCATCATCAGGCAGCACGGGTAAAGCCAAGACTGTTCCCCTCTCATTATGGTCAGAGTGGGTATGTCAGTGCTTCAGCTTCAGTGCGCCCATCGGATGTGTTGTTAAACATTATTGGAAAAAACATAAAAAAATCATTCCTCCTCAGAGGGGTATGCTCACTGCAGAGGTCGGTATTAAAAAGCTTTCAAACGGCAAAACGACAAGCTGTCTTTCATCTATTCCTCTGATTAATCTTAAACCCTTTGCAAAATTCTACAACACAACGCCAACTGAAGTCATGTTTCATGATGACGACGTTGATATAGACTCCCACTATGCAAAGCTTCGTTTCGCGCTTCCCGATAGAAACGTAAGCTATATCAGCACAATATTCATCACAACGCTTGAATCAATGTTTTTCTATCTTGAAAACAACTGGGAAATGCTTTGTGATGATATTGAATACGGAACAATCAACGAAAGCATAAAGCTTCCTGATGATATTCGCAGTAAGCTCCTCAAAAAATTAAAGCCAATGCCTGAAAGAGCAGAAGAACTTCGCAAGGAATTCAGAAAAGGCTTTGATGAATCCCCCATCGTGCCGAGAATATGGCCTCACTGCGGCTGGATGTACGGCATGGGAACGGGCGCGATTGCCATTTACCAAAAAAAGCTTCAGAGATATATAGGCACAACCATTCCCATTCATTATCTCGGATATGTAGCTTCGGAAGCGATGATGGCTGTTCCTCTTGAGCTTGATTCGTTTGAATATGTAATGCTTCCTCAAAACGGTTTTTATGAATTCCGACCCGTGGATTCTGACGATTATGATAACCTGCTGACAATCAAAGACCTTGAAGTCGGCAAGGAATATGAAATCATACTCACAAACACAAGCGGTTTCTACCGATACAGAATAGATGATGTCATCCGTGTAACAGGATTCCATCATCAATCACCCAAGGTTACATTCTGCTACAGACTCAATCAAATTGCAAATATCAGCGGTGAGAAAATGACACAGCTTGCTTTTGACTATATTGTTAACAGCATGTCAGAGCAGTTGGACGAGCTGTTTATCGGCTACAGCATTTATGCAGACCACAGCACTTCGCCCGGTCACTATGTGTTGCTTCTTGAAACCGCAAAACATGTTGATACAAGCAAAGAAAAAGAATATGCCGAGCTTTTTGAAGAACTTTTCAGCAAAAACAATCCTTCGGCTGAGTGCGTATTCAAAAACGGAAGCTTGGGACATTGCGAGGTTAAATTCCTGCGTCACGGAACATATGACGATTATCGCCAGGTGCTCAAGGACAGAGGTGCAAACCTTAATCAGGTAAAGCCTGTTAAGCTCATCGACAACGAAGAAAGAAAAGGCTTTTTCTTCTCTCATATTATAGGTGAATAAACTATGACTAAAAATAAAAGACTTCCTGCGGAGATGTATGACAAGGTTAATTACATGTGCCGCCGATATATGGACAGGATAGCACGTTTTGAGCTTGATTATGACGTTATCCCCGATATTGAGGCTTTCAAAGCAGTGATTATGGCTTTTTTTGAAACCGCGCCTGTTTTTCATTCACGTTTTGTTGATAATCACATTGCCCCGTATTGGCAGGTAAGCGATTATAATATTGATGATATTCTCACGGTTAAGGAAACGGAGGATTTGCAGAAATCATCTGACAACTTTCTGCTCAAAGACATCAACGTTAAAAGCAATGTTCAGATGAAAATTGCCGTTTTCACAAACAACAGGCACTGCAAAATCTGCTTTATGTGGAATCACATGTGCATGGATGGCGGCGACCTGAAGCAATTTCTTGACGACCTTTTCGGCAGCTACAACGCTTATATCCGCGGCGAAAATCAACCCATGAAATTCAAAAGCGGTTCAAGATCATACAAAGAAGTATACAGAGATTTCAGCAAAGAAGATCAAAAGAAAGTGAAGAAGCTGTTCGCAAACGTTTCTGCACACGACAAACATCATCTGCCGTTTACAAACGCAGAAAAAAGCGACCGTAAAATTATAATCAGGCACAAGGTCAGCAGTGATGTTTTCGAAGCCGCAAGGCTTGCGGGCAAGGCTCGGGGAGCAACGGTCAATGATATTATTGCCGCAGCATATATCAGGGCGTTTTATGAAATTTCGGGCTGCAACAATAGCGAAAGGCTCGGCATTTCATGCGCAATTGACTTGAGAAGATATATTAAAAATTTAAGAAACACAGGCTACACCAATCACACCACATTTATACCCTGCGTTGTTGAAGGCAACGGCAAAAATATGCTTGAAACTCTTGATGCTGTAGTAAAAAGCACTAAAAAGACAAAAGAAGATAAATTCATGGGTCTTCACGGGCTTCCACTGCTGAATATAGGCTATTCAACCATGATTTATGCTCAGGCAGAGCTTATCGTAGGTGCGTTTTATAACAATGCCAATTTAGCAATAAGCAATGTCGGCGCATTTAACGTTGACAGGCTTTCAATCGGCAATAACAAACCCGTTGGCGCAGCGGTTGCGGGTGCAGCAAAAGAAAAACCCTGCGCAATGATGACGGCACTGACACTCAACGGTGAGCTTGCACTTTCCGTTTGCTTAAGAGGAAACAACAAAGATGTCGAAATGCTTAAAAACTTTTTCGGCATAATAGAAAAGAACATCGCAGAGCTTTCTGAAAATTAACAAGCCGTATGGAGCAAAAAATGAATAATAAAAACAACTATCCGTTCATATTCGTTCACGGAATGTTCGGGTGGGGAGAAAACGAAGGAATAAACAAAATAATACCGTATTGGGGAGCAACTGCAGGCAGTCTGACAGATTATATATCCGGCATGGGTCTTGAATGCCATGCGGCATCTGTCGGCCCGATTTCAAGCGCATGGGATCAGGCCTGTGAGCTTTATGCTCAGCTCACGGGAACAACAGTTGACTACGGTGAAGCACACTCCAAAAAATTCGGACATGCCCGCTTCGGCAGAAAATATACAAAGCCTCTCTTTGAAGGCTGGAGCAGTGAGAAAAAAGTTCATCTTGTCGGTCACAGCTTTGGCGGCAACGCAATACGTATGCTGACACATCTTTTGACTTACGGTGCTGAAGATGAAATATCTGCAAGCGGCAACGATATCTCTCCCCTGTTTATAGGAGGAAAAGAAGATTTGGTATGCAGCGTCACCGCAATCTGTTCACCGCTGAACGGTACAGGTGCATATGAAGCAGCGCAAAGAATAAAACTTATTACACCTCTTGTTCGGATTGCATATACATATGCAGGTTTTTTCGGACGTTCTCACCTAAACGGAAAGCTTGTTGACTTTCATCTTGAACAATTCGGTCTTACAGACAGCCCGGATGCACGAAATCGCTCACCTATCGGCAAATCCATAAAGAAAATAACTCAAACAAAAGATAATATCGAGCATGATATGTCTCCCGAAGGCGCGAAAATCATGAATGAAAGAATTCAGATTTCACCGTCGGTTTATTATTTCTCATATCCTTTTGATGCAATAAAAAAATATAAGAACGGCGCACTTTCCGTTCCGGCATACACGGACTTTTTCCTTATGTTTATAACATCAACCCTGATGCTGAAAAATGCTGCATATGACGAGAGAAAGCTTCATAAGCAGGCGGATTTTAATAACGACGGACTTGTTAACATTTCATCGGCAAGCCATCCGTTGAACGAACCCTTTCACAGCTTTAACGGTGAGGCAAAAGCAGGAATATGGAACGTTATGCCCGCCACCAAGGGAGATCACGGAACGGCTATCGGCTTATTTGCCGACAAAACACGAACACGCAAGTTCTATGTTGAAATGATTGAAAGGCTTCAGAATGCAGAAAAACAAGCTGAAAATTCCTTAAAATAATTTCGGAGGTACTTTATATGGCTAAAATTCTTGTTGTTGAAGATGACCGTGATTTAAACCAAACAGTTTGCTCATATCTCACAAATAACGGTTATGAAGCATTCGGCTGCATTAATGTTAATGAAGCTTATGATGTTATGTATGAAAACACGGTTGACCTCATTATTTCGGATATAATGATGCCAGGAACAGACGGCTTTGAATTTGCACAGATAATAAGAGAAACCAACAAAGAAATTCCAATCCTTTTTATGACAGCGAGAGATGATTTTATATCAAAGCGCATCGGATACGGAATCGGCATTGATGATTATGTGGTAAAACCTGTTATCCTTGACGAGCTTCTTCTTCGTGTCGGCGCACTTTTAAGAAGGGCAAAAATTGCAAACAGTCGCAAGCTTGAAATCGGCAAGCTGGTGCTCGATGCAGACGAGCACACGGCATATTATGACGGTGAGGAAATTGCTCTGACCGTTCGTGAATTTGACCTTATATTCAAGCTCTTATCTTATCCCAAAAAGACCTTCACACGCTCACAGCTTATGGATGAGTTCTGGGATGTTGACACAAACTCAAGCACAAGAACGGTTGATGTTTATATAACCAAAATCCGCGATAAATTTTCGCACTGTGCAGAATTTGAAATTGTAACCGTTCACGGTTTAGGTTACAAGGCGGTGATTAATGCTTGAAAAACCTTTTCAAAAAATTCTGTTTTGTTCTTTACAGAATATGCCTCTTTTTTATACCTGTAGGCTTTATTCTCACATGCAATCTTTCTCTTTTCTTAAGGCTTTTATCTCAAAGTGTTGATATAGAATACACTCGAGAAAATTTGTATATTGCGGCACTGTTTACTTTTTGGAATGCTGTGTTTTTAGCAATAATCTATGCCATCATAGACCACATTCGCAGAAAAATAACAGTTAAACGCCCTGTTAAGCGCATTCTTGAAGGAACACAGAAAATAACCGAGGGTGATTTGTCTGTCCGCATAAAGCCCACAAAAGTCCCCACAAGCATGAATGACTTTAATCCAATAATCAACAACCTTAACAAAATGGTTGAGGAGCTTTCGGGAATTGAAACATTAAGAACAGATTTTATAGCAAACGTTTCTCACGAATTGAAAACCCCGCTTGCTGCTCTTCAGAATTACGGGACCTTGCTTGAAACCCCCGATCTGACCGAAGAGAAACGAACGGAATACGCAAAAGCAATTGTATCAACCACCGCAAGACTTTCCGAGCTCATAACAAACATTCTGAAACTCAACAAGCTTGAAAATCAAAATATTTACCCGAATATTGAAAATTGCTGTTTAAGCGAGCAGATTTGCGAATGCCTTTTAAACTTTGAAAATGAATGGGAAAAGAAAAACATTGAAATTGAAACTGATATTGACAGCGATATTTTCTTCAAAACAGATGCTGAGCTTCTTTCAATCGTTTGGAACAATCTTTTTTCAAACGCATTTAATTTAACAAATAACGGCGGTAAATTTACGTTAACCCTTAAAGAAAAAAACGGCTTTATCTGCGCTGAGGTTGCCGATAACGGCTGCGGAATGACACCGGAAACGAGCAAACATATTTTCGAAAAATTCTATCAGGGTGACACCTCGCACGCAACCCACGGCAACGGATTGGGTCTTGCCCTGGTTAAGAGAGTTGTTGATATTCTTGACGGTGAAATCAAGGTTGAAAGCGTTTTAAATGAAGGCACAAAATTTACCGTGAGGTTTAAAAACAGATAAATGGAAAAGTTCAAAAAAATTCTGATAAATATACTTTTTCCGCCTGTTTTTGTTATCGTTATTCTTGTCCCCGCTTCGACCGTTTTGCTTATTCATGTTTTCACCAATTTGTCGGAAAGCTCTGTAATCGCTTATGTATCATATGTAATTTCGGCATACACTCTCACTGTTGCCTGCTGCCGAATACCCGCAATTATCAAAAGCATCAAGCAAATTTTACACAGCAATCCTCACAGCAAGCGTTATCTGAGCGATAAAGAACTCAGGGCAAGAATTTCTCTTCAACTCGGATTATTGTTAAACATCATATATTCCGTTTTTAAACTTACGGCAGGAGTTTATTACAGTTCATTCTGGTTTGGCGCTGAAGCTGTCTATTACATAATTCTCAGCGCATCACGCTATGCTCTCATAAAAAAAGAGCGTAAAAAATGCGTTAATCCCGCCGACGAGTGGCGTACATACAAATTATGCGGATATCTGATGCTTCTGCTTAACCTTGCAATGTCAGTAATCGTTGTTCAGATTGTTTATCAAAACAAAAGCTACAGCTATGCAGGATTTATCATTTATGCAACTGCAGCATACACTTTCTACCGCCTCACAATGGCAATTATTCATGTTATAAAATTTAATCCGCGTAAATATTCGTTACTTTCAGCCTCAAAGCTGCTTAATTTATCGGCAGCTCTTATGTCACTGTTTGCTCTGCAAAGTGCAATGCTTACGCAATTCGGCGAAGGAAACGCGGATTTCACACAAAAAATAAACGCAGCAACAGGCAGCGCAGTTTGCACTATCGCTATAAGCACAGCCTTGTTTATGATTATTAACTCAAGAAAAAAACTCAAAGCATTTAACAAAACTCAAACATAACATTACATTTTTGCAAATATTAACGGATTAATATTATTTCACAGCTAAACAAAGAGGAGATAAATATGAACAGCGAAAATAAATTCACTTACACATATTCCGCTGCAGAAACAGAAGAAATCAAGAAAATAAGAAATAAATATTCACCGAAAGAACAGCATGTTTCAACCCTCGAACAGCTTCGCAAGCTTGACCAAAAGGTTGAACGCCCGGGCACAATAGCTGCGCTTATTATAGGCATAATCGGAACGCTTATTTTCGGAACGGGAATGTGCTGCGTTTTGGTTTGGGAAGAAAACCTCTTCTTCCCCGGAATTTTAATTGGCATAATCGGTCTGGCTGTTGCAGGAGCGGCATATCCCGTTTATCTTAAAGTTACCCAAAAGCAAAAAGAGAAAATTGCTCCTATTATTCTGAAACTTACCGAAAATATTACCAACATGTAACAATGTTACATAGAATGTAACACTTTTAACAATTCATTAACATTTCAGCATTCAAAACATAACAATTATATTGTACCTTACTTTAGAAGCGAGGCGCAGTTTTGCGTTTTCGGTTTATTAACCGAGGCGCAAGGCTGCGTTTTTATTTTACAACACATTATAAGGAGACAAACATGAGAAACAGAAAATTCACAGCCGTTATAAGCCTTGTGCTTGTTGCAACAATGATTTTCAGCCTGTCCATAGGCTCGTTTGCAGCTAACGGCGCAATAACCTTCACTTCAAAAAGCGGTGAATACATAGCCACAAAAATTTCTCATTCCGAAAAGGGTTCGGGAGAAGTTGACGGCATTGTGGACTACATAGGCGACGGCAAAGTGTCGGTAAGCGACCAAGGTCAGGGCGACAGAGGTCAGAACTATGCGTGGTCAGCAATAGCTGCAGGTGATTACGTTTATGTCGGCACATGCTTTAACGCAATGGGACAGACTCTCAACTTTATGGACAGCGTTCTTGGCAACGATTTCAACAAAGAAGAAATGGAAGCACAGCTCAACGTTATGTTCAACGGTGATTTCTACAACGGCGAGCCTGACGGCGCAAACACAGGCGGTATCCTCGTTAAGGTTAACGTTAAAACCGCTGAAGTTAAGCTTCTTATGGGCAAATGCCTTGACGGCAAGAGCGCTCTTTTCCGCAACGTTTGCGAATACAAGGGCAAGCTTTATTTCTGCGGCGCTGTTAACAGCATTCCTCAGATTGTTCAGGTTGACCCCGCAACCGATGAGTGTGTAACGGTTTATCAGGGCATTGCTGCAAAGGATATGATGGAAGCTCACAAGCAGGCAATCTGCGTAACCATCAGAGGCCTTTGCGAATTTGACGGCAGACTTATCGTAAGCTGCGTTACAATGAACGGCCCTCAGATTCTTATTTCCGAAAAGCCCTGGGAAGGTCAGGAAGCGTTTACCGAGATTGCAAACCAGGAAGATCTGTTTGACTATCCCGGATATCACTACACAGACAGCATCTACGGCGGTTCAATCTGGGAAATGGCTAATTTCAACGGCAAGCTTTATGTTTCACTTTGCACCGGCACTCAGGAAAACAAGCCTGACGAAAACTCCATGCAGTCATTTGCACTTGTCCGCGGCGATGAAGATGAAAACGGCAACTGGACATGGACACCTGTTATCGGCGACAAGGCTGACGGCGCAAAATACACCTTCGGCATTGACCCCGAACGCACAAGAGCCGGCGCAGGCGTTCTTCAGGTTTACGGCGATTACCTTTACATCGGCGAATATAACGACGAGCAGATAGCTCTTGAAGGCATTCTTTTCAATGCAGATTTCTCATTTATGAATGCCAACCTTGAACAGTCTGTTAACCTTTACAGAATGGATGCCAACGAAAACATTGAGCTTGTTGTAGGTGATGCAACAAAGATGTTCCCCAATGGAGGAATTTCAGGCATCGGTTCAGGTTTCGGACACCATGAAAACCAGTATATATGGCGAATGACAAGCTACAACGGCAAGCTCTATGTAGGTACATTTGACACAAGCAGCCTGCTTGAGCCTATCGGTCAGTTCTCAAATGGTGACCTTCTCACAATGTCATTGGCAGAATGGGAAGAGCTTCTCGGTTATGTTAAAACATACCTAAGCATTCAAGGCGAAAACACGGACAGCGAGAATATCCTTAATCTCCGCTATCTGTTTGAAAACTACAGCATTGCAGAAATCATTGAAATGTTTGCAGGTAAAACACTCAGCGCAATTGAAAGCATGTTCAACGCAGACACTCAGCTTGCCGATTCGCTTGAAACTCTTTGGAACACTGCTTCAGGCTTTGCAATCTGCGCAAGCCACATGAGCACAGCAACAAGAGGCTTTGACCTTTATGTTTCAGAGGACGGCGTAAACTTTAAAACTATCACAATCGACGGTTTCGGCGACCCCTATAACCACGGTCTGCGTGTATTCGCAAACATGGACGACGCTCTTATGATAGGCACCGCCAACCCCTTCTATGCCGCTCAGATCTGGACACTTGAAGAAAACGATGTTGAAGCTGATAACAACGGTTTTTCTTTCATTGAAATTCTTGAAAGTATTTTTGTTAAAGCAAACGAAATCTTCAGAACTCTGATGAAACAGCTTCAGCAATTTATGCTTATAATTCTTTAAAAATTGAAAGCAGCCTGCACGGTGCAAATCAACTGTGCAAGCTGCTTATTTTTTACTCTTTTTTAAAATCTGTTTTCAAGGTCTGTTATCTGGTCAATTCTTCTTTGGTGGCGTTCTTCGCCGCTGAATTTGGTATCAAGGAAGATATCGACAAGCTCAATTGCCTTTTCGG
>JBGVNA010000161.1:0-3208 GCA_045125175.1 Acutalibacteraceae bacterium | reverse complement strand
ATAATTATACAGAGAAAGTCGGAGATAAAATTAAAATTGAGGGTAAATTTATAACAGAAGATGAAATAAAAGCTTATGTCGAAGAGAATAAGTATGACAGGATAGGCGCAATAGCCGCCGAATACGGTGATTTTGAATCAGAATATCATATTTTTATTAAAGGCTATAGACATATAAATCTGGGATCCGAAAATGTGCTGAAGCTTGATTTTGTTGATTTGCCCATAGTGCAGAACGGTAGAATAATTGCGATGATGACTCTTTACCGAGATGATGCCGGTGAACTGCGCAGTCAGCTTGCCGCAGGCGGAACAACCTGGGAAGAGCGGATGGAAATTTTTGAAGAAAACCCCGATGATGATTTGGCATTTTTCTATTACGGCTTCCGTGAGCTTGTTATCACTCCGTCAAACCGAATTTATTGTATAGGCAGTGTGTCGGAGGAAAAGCTTGAACTTGACCGTAATATTGATTATTACAATAAATTCAGAACTGAATATAATTCTTTCTCTCTGGATGATTTGAAAAACAGCGAAAATTATATAACGGTTGTTCCTTTGCCTGAGGAAAGAGTGACCGGATATGTACCTGAACAGACTGAAGCGGAATTTGAAAATGAACAGCATGAAATGCCCACAATTGCAAACACATCTTCCGCAAATATTACCCTTGAGGATATTCTTGAAAAGGAAATTGTGTCCGTTGAATGGGGAAACGGTTATGATTTGCTTATGAATAAGCCGTTGAAAAAAACAACTGCGGAACAAGCAGAAAAAATGGTTGAGGCTATTTCGGGCATGAAGCTTGTAAAGGCTGAAAAAGTGTTTTTTGTGGCAGGAGGCTGCTGGCTTGCAAGGCTGAACTATGATGACGGCACATACGCGATTGTTTGCGCAAGATCTGACAATCAGATTTTTTTTTGAAACGTCAGAAGGCACAAGTTTTATTTATGATGATTTGTCCGGTAATGCAACAGTGTTTGAAAATTATCTGATAAGCCTTGTAGAATAAAAATCACCCGTGAAACTCAAACGAATTTCATGGGTGATTAATTTTATTTAAGTTTTTCTGCAATCATTTCCTTAACGGTGTCGATTACTTTCTCAACCTCAACCTTAATGCTAACGCTCTTATCTCTTGTAACGATTTCACAAACGCCTTCCTTAAGGTTTCTGGGGCTTACGATAACTCTTACGGGAACGCCGAGAAGGTCGGCGTCGGAGAACATTGCACCGGGTCTGATATTTCTGTCATCATAGATAACTTCCATTCTGTCATCAAGCATCTTCTGATAAAGGTTATCCGAAACACCCTTGCATTCTTCGTCATCTGATCTCAGGCAGCAAATCTGAACGTGCCAGGGTGCGATGCTCATGGGCCAGATGGGGCCGTATTCGTCGTGGTGAGCTTCGCAGACGGATGCTGCAAGTCTGCCTACTCCGATGCCGTAGCAGCCCATAATGGGATACTGAAGATTGCCTTCGCTGTCAAGATACTGCATGCCCATTGATTTGGTGTATTTTGTGCCGAGCTGGAAAATGTTGCCTACTTCAATACCTCTTGATATGTTTATTGAATGTTTGCCGCACTTGGGGCAGATGCCGCCTTCCTTGATTTTTGCAAGGTCAATATATTCAACCTCGCCGATATCTCTGCTGATTTTGAGACCTTTATAGTGGTGGTCTGCCTGATTTGCGCCGCAGGAGAGATTATGAGTGTTTTCAAGTGACTTATCGTAAAGAATAATGAACTTTTCTTTATCAAGATTGTAAGGTCCTATAAAACCTGCAAAAAGTCCGCAATCATCGGTAATAACAGCAGGATGAACGGCTTCGCCGAGATAGTTTGTGAGCTTTGTTTCGTTGACGTCAAGGTCGCCTCTGACGAAAATAACAACGTATTCGTCGGTCATGTTTTTCTGATAAACAACAGCTTTGCATGATTCCTCAAGAGGAGTTTTGAGGAAGCTGCAGATATCTTCGATTGTGTGAATATCGGGAGTATAAACAAGCTCAAGAGCCTGTGATTCGCCCTCTGTTTTATTTTCGATAATGCTCTCGGCAGCTTCCATATTTGCTCTGTAATCGCATTCTGAGCAAACTGCGATAGAGTCTTCTCCGATGGGTGAGAGAAGCATGTATTCATGTGAAATGCTGCCGCCCATCATACCCGAGTCTGATGCAACGGTGATAACCTCGGGAATGCCTGCTCTTGCAAAAATGCGCTCGTATGCCTTGTAGCAAATATCATAATATCTCTCAAGGTCTTCCTGTGAGGTATGGAAAGAATATGCATCCTTCATTGTGAATTCGCGAACACGGATAAGACCGCCTCTGGGACGTGCTTCGTCACGGAACTTTGTCTGCACCTGATAAATCATAAAAGGATATTTTGTGTAGCTGTTTGCATATTCCCTTACAAGCTGAACAGCTGCTTCTTCGTGGGTCATGCCGAGAACCATGGGAGCGTCATTTCTGTCCTTGAAACGCATAAGCTCGCTGCCGATGCTTTCGTATCTTCCTGATTCTGCCCAAAGAGATGCAGGCATAACAACGGGAAACTGAACTTCCTGACCGTCGATAGCGTCCATTTCTTCGCGGATAATGTTTTCAATTTTTCTTGTGATTCTTCTGAGGGGCATAAAAGATGAATATATGCCGTTTGCAACACCCTTCATGTAGCCGCCTCTGAGCATAAGTGCATGGCTGTCTATGACGCAATCAGAGGGCTTTTCTTTAAAACGTTCGCCTGCAAGTTTGTCGATTTTCATTATGTTTACCTCCAATAAAAAATGCCCCTGAGCCATAAGGCTCGGGACAAACAAAATAGTCTGCGGTACCACCCGAGTTCAGATAATATATCTGCTCTCAAAATCCGATAACGGCGGAAATCCGGCGAGGCTTACTTTTATTTCAGCCTGCGGCTCAAAGATGGGTTCGGCGCTTCAAAATAAGGGCTTTCACCTGCCGCCCTCTCTCTGAAAAATCAAAAACGCTTACTTTTTCTTATCAATGCCTTTTGAATATCGGATAATATTTTACATCAAACCATTAAAAATGTCAATCGTTAATTTGCGTAGGGGCAGATATTCAATACTTTTTGTGCAAAAGTAAACAAATGTTGAACTTTTTGAACAAAAACTGTTACAAATTTTGTTGATTTGTCATGTGGCAATATGCTAAAATAATTATAGCAAAATTTACGTTGA
>JBGVNA010000160.1:0-21695 GCA_045125175.1 Acutalibacteraceae bacterium | reverse complement strand
TGCTGAAGAAAAGCGAGTGTTTTTGAAACTTGCTTCAAATCAACCGCTAAATCTTTATTGTAATAGTATCTGCTTTTTCCGTTATGTGCTTCTTGCCGTGAGTTCAGATAGTCGATGAGAATATCTGCGATGGTCGGCTCTTTTTCTTCTTTGAGTTCGGAAAGAATTTTTTTGATTTCTTCAATCCATTCTATCAATTCAGCAAGTGCTTTTCGTAAATGTTTTCTTACAGAGTTGAATTTAACGATGTCCCGATTCAGAGTGCCGAGAAACGTAACTTCACCTCTGTTTTCCATTTCCGATGCGGCAGGTCCGAGATGAACTGTCGGAACTAAATCTATTCCCTGACGTTCATAAGAACGCATATCAATTCTTTCAGGTCGGTTGTTTTTCTCAAGATATTCGTTGACTTTTTCTTCCCATGCGTGCCGCCAGATTTCCGCATTTTCTCTTTTATTCCAATCAACAATATCTTCACGGTGTTCGCCGATACGGTTGCCGTGTTCATCAAGTTCATAAACTTTTCTGCACTTTGGTAGCCACTTTCCGTTTTCATCAATCGCTCTCATTGTCAGCATAATATGTGTGTGCGGATTGCCGTCACCTTTATCGTGAACGGCGAAATCGCAACACATTCCTTTTGAAACAAATTGCTCACGGCAATAACTTCTGACAAGTTCTGCATACTGGTTGGTCGGAATTTCTATCGGAAGTGCGATGATGATTTTTCGGGCGAGTTGTGAGTTCCATTGTGTTTCAACTTTCTCGGCAGAGTTCCAAAGTGTTTCTCTGTCGAGATATTCTTGCGGTGCGTTCTGAGGAAGAAGAATTTCGGAATGAATAACTTCGTTTTGCTTTCGCAAATAATTTTTGGTTCGGTTATCATACTCGGAGAAAAGTTTTGAACCACTCTGATAAGCAGCTCCGGCAACAGCGGATTTATTTTCACTACGTTTTTGTATTGAAATCTGAAAATGGGTACAGGATATTTTTATCACGCTCCTTTCAATTTAGGGTAGACGAAGTCGCAGGGGTGAAACCCTTGTCTGATGAAATCAGCGGAACTTTGTTCCGAGTGTTTTTGCAAAAAACCGCAATGGCACCTACGGGGTCCCCGAAAAGTTCAAAAAACTTTTTGGGGAAGAGGAAGAACAGCGGAGTGATTGAGTTTTTGGGCAAACAAAGTTTGAAGCACGGAAACGAAAGATACGCAGTTTGTTCAGACGTGGTGTATAATTGCGCACTTTTACAAAGTGGTGTTTTCGTTGCTCTCTCTGAATTGCTCAATCGCCCTGCCGACAGCTTCGGGATGAAATGCAATTTTCAGAATTTCTTCAACCTGCTCGTCGGTCAGTTCGTTGGGACAACCGAGAAATTTTTCAAGCATTGCTCCACGGGTGCAGAGTCTGTGAGTGCGTTCTTTCCGTGTCAGTAAATTTATCTGTGACTCATAATATTTGCTTTTGTTATGCAACACCTTCAGTTCAGCTTCGCCCTTCGATAACATTTCACGAAGTTCGTCAACGGATTTATTTTTCAGATTTTCATTTGACAATAATTTTTTCTCCTTTTTCTTTCACAAAAAATATTTTAAATTTCAAGACAAACAAATGTTCGACATAATTCTATATCATTTTCACTTTGTTGTCAATAGGCGGAAATTTAAAAGCAGGCAACTCAAAATTGTTACCTGCTTCAAACGAAAATATAATTTTATCAGATGGTTGTAGAAAAGCCGACGGGGTTTAATCCGTCGGCTTTGGTGATTATTTAACTATCAGAACATTGACACTATCCAATTAAAGATAAACACAACGTGGCTTGAGAGCCAATGAAGAGCATCCCATATGAAGTAGAACAGACGCGTTGAAAAGTATCTTGCAGGAGCGTTGATAATCTCAATGAGGTTATCGCACTGTGCTTTGTATTCTTCGAGCTTTGCTTTTTCTGCTTCACCCATATTCTCATCTGCAAGGAGTTCATCAATCTTTGATTTGAGGGCTTCGATTTCGTCTTCCCAGAAAATTGTTACTTTTTCTCCGTCGAACATTTCAAGCTCTGCACCAATAGCGTCAACAGCTGTGCCTGCCTTTTCGATTTCTTCAAGGAGTGCTTCAAAACCAGCCTTGATTTCAGCGTATTCAGCCTTCTGTTCTTCGGTGAGGTTATCGGGATTTACATTTTCGATTTCGGCAATCTTTTCTTCGATAGCAGCCTTATCGTCACTTGTAACCTTTTCGGGATTGAAGTTGTTTTCAAAAGCTCCGATATCTTCAATCTGCTGCTCAATTTCATCAATCACATCAATGAGAGCATTGTCCTTTTCAAGCATTCCACCCAGTGCGGTCTTTTCGTTTTCGGTTGTGTTTGTGCTGTCGATAAGAGCCTGAATATCTTCCTTGAGCTGTTCAAGGTCTGCCTTATCGGTTGACTTGACTGTTTCTTCGTCATAGGACTTGACAGCTTCATCAACTCTCTTGATTTCTTCTGCAACTTCGGTGAGCTTTGCAACAAGTTCGTCGATTGATTCATCGTTTGCTTCAAGAACAGCCTTTTCATCATCAGTGAGATTGCCGCCGTCTGTAAGAGCCTTGATATCATCAATGAGTTTGCCGAGTGCAGGAACATCGGCTGATGTTACAGTTTCTGCATCGTAGCCGTTTACAGCTTCATCGATTCTTGCGATTTCTGCGGCTGTATCATCAATCTTCTTAATGAGTGAATCAAGAGTTGCATCAAGATTGCCGAGCTTTGTTCTTTCATCTTCGGTGATGTTCTGCGTATCTGTAAGAGCCTTGATATCCGCTTTGAGCTGTTCAAGGTCAGCCTTATCGGTTGACTTGACGGATTCTTCGTCATAGCCGTTTACAGCTTCTTCGATTCTTGCGATTTCTTCTGCTGTTGCATTGATTTTTGCAAGAAGTGCATCAAGAGTTTCATCATCAGCAACGAGTTGTTCTCTTTCTGCATCGGTGATGTTATCGCCGTCTGTGAGTGCCTTGATATCGGCAATAAGCTTTTCAATATCTGCCTTATCTGCACTTGTTACGGTGTCGATATCGTAAGCGTTTGTTGCTTCATCAATACGGTTGATTTCCGCAACTGTTTCGTCAATCTTTGCAATGAGTTTGTCGCAGGTTTCGTCTGCAGTTTCGAGGATTGTTCTTTCGTCTGCGGTAAGATTCTGTGTATCAAGAAGAGCCTTGATATCTGCAATAAGCTGCTGAATATCAGCCTTATCGCTTGACTTAACGCTTTCAAATACGTATGCATCAACCTTTTCGGTGATGCGCTTGATTTCATCGCTGATACCAACGAGTTTATCAATCAGAGCGAACACCTTATCGTGAGCCGCCTGAAGATTTTCTTTTTCTTCTGTTGTTACATTATCAGTAAGAGCAAGAGCAAGTATATCAGCATTAATCTGAATAAGAGTATCCTTGTCTGCAGATGTTACGGTTGCTTCGTCATAACCGTTTGCAGCTTCGATAACTCTGTCATATTCAGACTTTGTTTTTGCGATTTTTGCAAGAAGCTTGTCGCATTTAGCATCAGCATTAACGAGATATTCTCTTTCAGCGGCTGTGATGTTCTGACCGTCGGTGAGGTCTTTGATGTCAGCAACGAGCTTTTCGATGTCAACCTTATCGCTTGACTTGACGGTTGCTTCGTCATAGGCGAGCATTCTGTCTATGATGTCGCCAATCTGTGCGGAGATTCTGTCGCATCTTGAAATAAGAGCCTGAATATCCTTGCCGGTCTGAACAAGAGCTTCTATTTCTTCAGCCGTGAGATTATCTGTGCTCAAAAGAGCATCTGTATCCTGGGCAAGCTGTACCAAAGCGGGAACATCATCACCTGTTACGGTATCAATGTCATAAACCGCTACGGCATCGGTGATGCGCTTGATTTCTTCTGCTGTACCGCTGATAACCGCAAGCATTTCAGCACAGTCTGCTTTAAGATTATTCCATTCAGCTTTCTTTGCATCATCTGCAAGGTCTGTTACTGCGTTATCAAGCTGATTGTAAACATATTCAATCTTTGCCTTGTCGGAAGATTTGACATTGAGAGGAGTAATGCCATCAATTCCGCTTGCATCGACTTCGATTGTAAACAGAGCGGCGGCAAATGTAATTTCAAAGTTGGGGTTGTTATCGTTTGTGAGAGTGCCCTGACCTATTTCATAAACACCAACATTTTCGCCCGATGTTCTTGCAAGTTCACCGACAATCTCCGATGCAAAAGCCTCATTGCTGAGCGTATATGCAAGGGTCGGGTCTGCTTCACCGTAGGTCTTGGATATATCAGTTGCTGTTACGGTTACTGCTTTCTTTTCGATTGTGAACGAGCCGATTTCAACATCATTTATTGCATAATACTTATCCGATTCTGCGGTTGAAACCTTAACGGTATATGTACCTACATTGACGGGGTCAACTGCAACACCGTCTTTATAATATTTAACTGTTACAGCACCCATTCCCGTGATTTCGGGAGAAACATCAACGGCTGCATACTTGGGTGTGCCGTCATAGACAAGATTTGCGGGTGCAGAGAATACAAACATATCTGCCACAGCATTTCTCTTGACGAGAGTATATTCAACGCTTGCCGTTGCACCGCCGACTGTTACGCTTGCGGTGTAAGTGCCTGCAGTTTTGGGTGCAGAGCCGCTTGAATATGTGATATCGCTGACAGCAACCGATGTATCAACAAGATTGTTTTCAACAGTTGCTTCCTTTGCGGTTATACCGTCTGCATAAAGGTCGGCAGGGGCCAGAATTTTGAGCGTACTTTGAGGGTTCGGGCAATTTTCTCCGTTTGCGCAAACAGCAGTGATTGTGTTACCGCTTGCCGAATATGTGTAAGAGTGAACAAGTGCAGTACCGCTGATTTCTCTTGTGTCGGTTGTGCCGCAGCCGTAATCGCACGAAGCAGTTTCCTGTGCCTTTATTCCACACATTGCGTTGGACGACAGAGTATAGGTTGTGTATTTGTGTGTTTCTGCTGAACCTTCTGTCAAACCACAGCTTGAGCAGGTTTTGGGTGCCTGACAGGTTGCAGGAGTCCATGTATGACCGGTAGCCGGTGTTTCTGTTTTTGTGCCGCTTGTTATATTGCCGCAAACAAGGCAGTATTTATAGTTTGAAAGCCCCGGATATTCACACGTTGCCTTAACTTCCTTATGCTCAACGCTGATATTGGCACAGGTGTGAGTTGCGCCCGAAGAGGTATAGCAGTTTGTGTAAGGAGCATAATTGGAAATTGCATTTGTAGTTCCGCCGCCGCTGAAGGTTACGTTAATGCTTACGCAGTTTTTTATGGTTGAATTCTGACCGCCACCATATCCTGCAATTCCGCCGAGCTGACCGTTGCTGCTTATTGCTTTGACCGTAACATTCTCAACACGGCAATTCTCAATTGTGCAGCCAACAGGGTATGCCGTAATAACGCCTATGCCGCCGTAAGCGCCGATATGCATCCCGGGCGCAAAAGTGCTGTTTTTTATTGTAAGATTTTTTACGGTTCCTTTTAATATAAAAGTAAAACCGCAGTACTTATCGGTAGAGCCTGCGCTGGTAAGCGCAGTCGTAGAATATAAGCCGCTGATATAATGACCGTTACCGTCAAATATCCCTTCATAATAATTACTGTTAGTACGGTCATTAAGCGGTGTCCAGTCATAAGTAGTTCCGCCGTTTGCATTGACAACAATGTCCTGAAGGAGCACACCGTTAAAACCGGCAGTACTAAATTGATTGTTTACGATATTGGCAAAGCCGTAAAGCTCCTTGGCGTTGCGGATTGCGTAATAGCCGTCAAATTGGCTCCAGTTACTTGAGGTCAAGCCTAACCTCGCATAGTTGCCGGACGAAATCTTTTGCGGTGTCACGGGTACGCCGTCATAGGGAGTCGGCGTTGCCGCAAAAGCCGTAAGGCTCAGCGGTGCCGTTGACAGAAGCATTGCCAATACAAGCAGTATGCTTATGAGTTTGGTTGTTTTTTTCATAGGTTTTCCTCCTTTGTATGTGAATACAAATTATTTACTTTCATATTTTCAGCATCAAGCAGAATTACTTGTTGCTGATTTTTCCTTCGGCGGCAAGCTTTGCTTCAGCTCGTTTGAGTTCTTCAGTAAGAATTCTTGCTGCTCTTTTTACACAAGCATCCGCCTTATTCTCTTTCGTCGGTTTGGTCGGATATTCTTCTGTGGTGTTAACAGTTTTGGTTTTTAAATTATCAGCCATAAACTTACCCTCCGTTAATTATATTCGCTTTTTCAATATATTCCTTGAACTCTTTGAAAATTCGATTACCGATTGAACGGTAGTCCATCGCAAGAACCTTTTCAATCTTTATCCTGCGGATATCTTCAGGTACATTGTAAATCGTCATTATTGTGTTCAATGCAAATGAAATGCGTGTTTCAAACGGTACGGATTTATCAATTGCGTTCAACGTTGCCTGTTCAATGCCTGCGACAAGATATTCCGCCGATTTGAACTGTTCGTCACTCCAATCGGAACAGTATTGAGCAAAAACTTCTTTTGCTCGGGCTGTGTCGTTCTTATGAATGATTGAAAGACACTTTGAACTGGCGTATGAAGAAACCAAAAAGTCCTTTGCAATTTCATCTTCCTCGCAAGCCGCAGCCATTGACATCAGTTCAAGACAGATTGAAAGAAGCGAACTCATTCCTTCACCGGCTTCAAGCTCCATCATTTCACGCTGAAATTCGCAAAGCATATTGGTAAGAACCGCAAGCATATCATCCTTTGACGGGAAATAGAAAGAGATGTGACCTGCACTTGTATCAAGCTCATCGGCAATCATTCTTAAGGTTGTTACC
Organism: Acutalibacteraceae bacterium; assembly: GCA_045125175.1. Lineage (GTDB taxonomy): Bacteria > Bacillota > Clostridia > Oscillospirales > Acutalibacteraceae > CAG-177. Next base: position 14,842 of record JBGVNA010000160.1, on the reverse strand, counting down.
GAATAACCCTTCGTTATGAACATTTTTGTTGCAATTTTGATCATATCAGATTTTGTTGTGTTGAGTTTTCGTTTTCTGATTTTAATCTCTCCTTTCCACATCAAACTTCAATTTGGTCAAAGCCAAACTTGGTTATGCCCAAATTATAAGCCACAAAGAAAATCTTGTCAATATAAAACCATAAAATTAACCGCAAAAACCCTATTATTTGAGCATTGTATATCTGAACTGAGCAAAAATTGTACTCATTTAAAATAAAGCCAAAGCAAAACTATCTGAAAAGTAGACAAATAAGCGCTCTGAAACCGTTGATACATAAGGGATTGAAAATGCGGTAATTAAGGGGTGCGTATAGTTTGACCTGTAACCCCGATTTTACGTTATATGCATTACACGGTTGAGTTTTTTATACTTAAGTCCTGAAAGCAATGATTTTCGCAAGAAAATAAGCAAGATAATAAGTAAGAAAACCGTTTCCGAATATAAAAAGAGCTATACAATTTGCTTCAATGCAAGCTGTATAGCTCTCGTTGTTATTACTGATTTGTTTCCAGCATTTTCTGTATTCTTTTGATATTGTTTTCCGATAAATCTGCCTGACGGGCAAAGTCCTCCCACTTTGAAACGGAAGTTCTGACCTGTTCAATGCACTTTATTGCATCAGATTTTTTGATACCGACTTTTTCTGCAACCTTCATCATATCTTCATCTGTTATGTCATCGGATTTTCCGTTAATAAGCATCTGATGGGCATTAACCCAGATGCTGTCTTTTCTGTAAGAGAACGTCACGTCATACGCAGGCGACAGTGACCATACACCCTTTTTATCCATAAGAAACGAGATGTTTTTGGTGTGGTCATCATAGTTCTTTGCAAACTCATTGAAAACCATTCTTCTGAACAGCTGAACAAAGTCGCTGTAAGGAAGTCTGAGCTGTTTCATTACCGCAAACGCTTCTTCATATGAATAAACTCTCGGCGAATTGAAATCCATATGAGCAATAGCACAAAGTGACTGCATATGAAGTTTTTCTCCTTTTTTGCCTTTTCTGTCAAAACGTTTCGTCATAAAATGAGCACTGCCGTTTTCTTTGTAAAGTCTGCATTCGCTCATTTCAATTCCCGCATCAAGAGCCATAAGATAATAGGCATATTCAACTTTTGTGTATTCGCCGTCATCGGGTCTTGAATCTTTATCTTTGTTATTCTTGATATTGTCAAACTTCAGAAGCCAGTATTCATAACCCTTGCCTGCTTCAATCTGTCCCGAACGGATATCGTTTGTTTCGGGGTTCCATGCAATAAGAGTTTTTGCTCTTGCACCGCCTACAGATGAACCGCATTCCATCAACTGTGCCATGAGGCTATCGTTTTTCTCAAAGTGAACCTTCTCTTTTTCGGACAAAATATCGGAAGCAAGTTTTGTGAGAGCATCGAGGTCAACCTTTTCGTTTGCTGACACAATTTCCTGCGAAGGCTCATATTCCAATGCACCCATACCACGCTTGCCCGTATAACAAAGTTTTTCAATAACCGACAAACTGTCTTCGGTTCTTCCCTGACTTTCAAGATAGTTCTTTATGACAATGTTACCGAATTTATCGGGAAGCGAATCGGCAACCATTCCCGGCAAGCCGTGAAAAGTCTGTTCAGGCAAAGAAGGGAAAGAATAAGTAACTGCCGATAACGGCATTTTAACGGGTGAAATTTCAATGTTGCTTTTCAGAAAATCTTCATCATACTGAAATCCGACAAGTCTGTTATCATCCTGATGAAGATAGCCGACGGTTGTGCCCCATAATTTCACACGGACAGTATTTATGTTTTTCAATCTTCATTCTCCTTATCTTCTTCCCAGACCCAAGTATCGCCCGATTTTTTCTTATCGGGTCTTGCACGTTTTCTTGCATTCTTTTCTTCAAACATTGCTTTGTAATCGGGTTGAGGTTCGGGTATTAAAACATCAAGATTATCGAGCAAATTAAATTCCGATAAAATTTTGATTATCGTTGACCATTTCGGGTCGTCACCGTTTTCAATGCGCATCATAGTGCTGACGGAAACACCGCATCTCTGTGCGAGTTGCTGCTGTGTAACATTCATTGAAATTCTGTATTGCTTTATACGATTACCGAATTCATTCAGAATCGCTTTTTCACTTCCGAGTTGTGTAAACTTCATAACTCCTCCAAATATAACTATTCATATTTGCAGTATTATAATATCAAATCGCACTTAATATGTCAAGTATGAATAATTAAATCGACAAAAACATAGTCTTATACCGCAAGAGCCACTTCGTATGTAATCTCTTTGCTGTGTCCGTCAAGCCAACGGTATTCACGGGTGAATTTCATAGTTCGTACGGGACAATCATTCTTAACCATCTGACCGCCTACAGAACCTGCTTCCTTAGAAGTAAGGTCGCCGTTGTAACCCTGCTTAAGGTTAACGCCAACTTCTCTTGCAGCTTCCATCTTGAACTGGTCAAGAGCAGCTCTTGCCTGAGGAACAACTGAATTATTCTTTGACATTTCGTTTACACCCCTTCAAATTCAATTTGCGTTTGCTTTATTATTGTTGCAATTGATTCGGGGTTTATTTATGCCAATTTATTGTTTTGACGGTAAATTTTGATTTGCAAAATAAATGATTTAAACGATCAATATTTTAATTCTCTTTCAATAAGCTCTGTTATTCCTGAAATCTCGTAATTCGCCATATTTTTAACAGCCTGAACGGCGTTTTCCATAGCATAAGAGCGGAATTCGGCTATCATATGCATATCATTAATATTATCGCCAACCGTAATTAAATCATCATGACCGGCACCGACAAGCTCAAGGAATTTATACAAGCCTCTTGCCTTATTCATATCGGCAGAAACAATATCAATGCATCTGCCATTCTGCAAAGGGTTAAGATATTTGCCGAATTCACTTTTTATTGCTGACGTAACCTTTTCTGCAGTTTCAAAATCGGGAAGAATTGTGTTAATTTGATTAAAATACGGAATTTCGGGAAGTGTTTCAAGGGTGAATTCATCCTCCAAACGCTCGTTATCATCCAAATCGATAACGCATTTGAATCCGGTTTGAACAGCAGCCCATCGGCAGCCCAAGTCAAAAATGAAATTTAAAAGCGGCTTTGCCAAAGAAGCGTCGCAGCGGGATTCTGCCAGAACAGTGCCGTCCGGTCTGATTATTACCGCGCCGTTGCAGCCAAGAAGAAAATCGCATTCGAAATTATTCCTTTTCGGTATTTCTAAAAGATCCCTTGCTCCCCTCCCGCTGACAACGCCAAAAAGATTGCCTGCTTTTCTCCAACGCTTTATCGCATCTCTTTTTATTTCATCGATTCCGCCATGGTTAAGCGTTCCGTCGTAGTCACTTGCTATTATTTTCATATTCCGTCAACCTCTTATATTACTGTCACGGATAATATATCACACGGACAAATCAGTGTCAAATTTAATATAATCTTGCCATATGCGAAAAATTATAATATAATAATTTTAATAACGAAAATTCAGGAGGCGGTTTTATGTGGAAAATCATCAGAGTCTTTGTTGCCCTGTTCATTTCATTCGAAACGCTGTTCACTTTTCTTTTCAGCGGTGTTGAATTAAAGCGGATAGAAATGCCTGAAATTGAAGCAGGAGTATACGGTCAGTATGTTGACCCGTTTATCGGAACAGGCGGAACACCCTGGACATGTGCAATGCTCAGCCCCGCAGCCACCGTTCCCTTCGGCTCTGTAAGGCTCGGCCCCGACACCTGCTTTATCGGCGGCGGATATTTAATCAAAATGAACACTTCGGGCTATTACTATGAGCACGGTCACATAAAAGGCTTCAGCCATTCAAGGCTTTCGGGAACAGGTGCAGAGGACTACGGCTGTTTCAGAGTAACACCCGCTACAGGCGACAACGAACCCGCAGTAATGACCTATTCTCATTCAAAAGAAACCGCTTCTCCCGGCTATTATGCCGTTTATCTGCCGTCTGTCGGCTGCCTTGCAGAGCTTACGGCAGATGTTCACACAGGCGTTCACCGCTACACCTTTTATAATTCCGATGACGCACGCTTATATATTGACGTAACAAGCGCCTCCGCAAATAAAACCTCAAAAAACGGCAAGGTTGAATATAACAAAGAAACAGGCGTTATTTCGGGAAGCTGCATAATCGACGGCCAGTTCTCGGGCAGATACGACGGTCTTCCCGCTTACTTTGCTGCGGTTGCCGATAAGCCCGTTTTATCCTATGACATAAATAACAGCGAAAGCGAATGCGGTATCGACCTTAATTTCGGCAGCCTTAACGGTGAAAGCGTTGAGCTTAAGCTTGCAATCAGCTTCGTAAGCGAAGAAAATGCAGTGCTTAATTTAAAAGAAGAAACCGACGGACTTTCTTTTGACGAAGTCAGACAAAATGCCGCCGACGATTGGGAAAAACGCCTCTCATCAATAAAAATCAATACCGACGATGACGAAATCAAAACGGTTTTCTACACTGCCCTTTACCACAGCATGATTATGCCATCAAATTTCACTGACATTAACGGCGAATATCTCGGATTTGACAAAGAGGTTGCCGTTGCTGAAGGATACACATACAGAACCGACATGTCTCTTTGGGATACCTGCAGAACAACTCATCCGCTTTACACATTGATAGCGCAGGATATTCAGACGGACTGTCTTAACAGCCTTGTTCAAATGGCAAAATCCGGCGTCGGCGTAATTCCAAGATGGCCAATGGGCGCAGGATACACAAGTTCAATGCAGGGCGACCCCGCAAACATAGTAATTACCGAAAACTACCTCAAGGGTATTACGGATTTTGATGTTGAATCCGCATATGAATTCATGAAAAATTCTTCCGATAATGCAGTAAAAAAAGACGGCAGAAATTATGTTGATTTATATAATGAATACGGCTACATCCCCCAAGATATCGCACCCGGAGATGAATCCGTCAGCCGCACTCTTGAATACGCATGGGAGGATGCCGCAATAGCTTCTCTTGCCGAAGCCTTGGGAAAAACCGACGAAGCAAAAAAATACACTGCAAAATCAATGTATTACAAAAATGTTTTCAACCCTAAAACAAAGTATTTTCAGGCGAGAAATTCCGACGGCAGCTTTGTCTGGAACTTCAGCCCTTATATAACCACATTCTACGATGCCGTTATGATTAAGAAATTTGCTGACTGCTACTGTGAAGGCAGTGCAAGGCAATGGCGTTGGAGCGCAATGCACGATATTGACGGCATGATTGAGCTTTTCGGCTCAGAGGAATATTTCGTGCGGGAGCTTGAGGATTTCATGAAAGATGCTTCTTTAACACGAGCCGCTCTTGACCCGGGTGACGGCTACTGGGTAGGCAACCAGCACGATATCCACACACCTTATCTTTTCAGCAATGCAGGCAGAGCTGATTTAACGCAAAAATGGGTTCGCTGGACTTTGAAAAACCGTTTCAGCACAGATATAAACGGCCTTGACGGCAATGATGACGGCGGCACGCTCAGCTCATGGTATGTTTTCTCCGCTATCGGCTTCTATCCCCTTGCCGGAACAGATAAATACTGGATCGGCTCACCCAACATTGACAGCGCAGAGATTACCCTCTCCAACGGAAACACGCTTAAAATAACAGCAAACAATCAGAGTGATAAAAATATTTATGTAAGCAGCGTTACGCTTAACGGCGAAAAGCTTGACGGCTGCTACATTACCCATTCACAGCTCATGAACGGCGGAGAGCTTGTTTTTAACATGAGCAGCAAAGCAAACTGAGGAGGCAAAAATCATGGCAACCTTCAAAGCAATACTGTCATTTGTCGAGGTTCTGCTGTTTGTTATCGGCATAATCCCCGTAAGCAGCAATATTGATTACGGCGGTTCGGAATATCAGCCTCCGCAGATAATCTCGCCGATGTATATTGTTCAGAACGGTGAAACGGATTTTGTTATCGTTACCGAAGACGAACCGGATGAATGCATTCTCACCGCAGTTGACGAGATGCAGACATATGCAAAAAAAATCAGCGGCGTTGAGCTTGAATACATCACGGAATCGAAATATACAGAAAACACAAAAGCGATTATCATCGGTGAAACCAAGCTTGAAAAAAACGTAACAAATATTAACCGCAGCGAAATCGGTCCCGACGGCTTTATGCTGTATTCCGACGGAACTAATCTTCTTATTGCAGGCGGCGACAGCAGAGGCACTCTTTACGGCGTTTACACGTTCCTTGAGGAATATCTCGGCGTGCGTTGGTTTACTCCCGAGCTTGAGGTTGTTCCCGAAAGCAAGGATATTGTTGTTGATGCAAATATAAGCCGTATTGTTCAGCCCTCATTTTCAATTCGCCGCAACAGCTGCGCAGGCGCAACCGACGCCTACCGTGCAAAGCACAAAATTAACGTTTCTTTCTGGAATGAAGCCCCCGAATACGGCGGAGCATTAACCTATGTTTTATGGGATGTTACCCTTGACAAGCTTGTTCCCGATGCTCTTTTTGCCGGGCATCCCGAATATTTCGCAATGAACACCGACGGCACACGGACAACAGACCACGTCTGCCTTTCTCATCCTGAGGTGCTTCCCATTGCAATCAAAAACGCAAGAGAAGCGATTCTTGCATGTGAAAGAGATTCAAAATATATTCACATCGGTCAGAAAGATAATTCAAACTACTGCCACTGCGAAGCCTGCGAGGCTCTTTATCAAAAATACGGCAGTATATCTGCCCCCACAATTATTTTTACAAACGCTTTTGCCGATGCGCTTGACGACGAATTTCCCGACTTCACTTTCACCTTCTATGCTTACGGTGAAACAGACAGACCTCCAAAGGATTTGTCGCTTAAATGTAATTTAAACGTTGCACCTGTGCTTTGCGGACTGCATAAGGCCTGCCGCAGCCATCCTTTGACCGAATGCGGCGCGCAGGACGGTAACGAAACCTTCATGAACCTTTTCGGCGATAACGAGCCGACCATTGCCGAGGATTTTGCAAACTGGGTCAAAATTGCCGACACAACCTATATATACGATTACACAATAAACTTTCTCAACTCGGCACAGTTCTTCTCAAACCTCGAAACAATGCAGCCCACAATGAAATATATGCACGATATCGGTATCACGGGTTATATTTATAACTGCGGTGACGGACATTCGGCAGCTTTTAATGAGCTGAGAAATTATCTTCTCTGCAAGCTTCAGTGGGATGTTGACTGCGATGTTGAATATCACATGAACGATTTTCTTCAGGCATATTACGGCGAGGATGCAGCTCCCTTCATTAAAGAAATTCTCGATATACAAGCCGCTCAAATCAAAGCTACTGCGCATGCATTTGACTTTGACTGGCATTATCAGTCGGGATTTTATCCGTTCTACACGGTTAACAGACTTGATCTGCTCTGGAACAAAGCTCTGAATGCTGATATTTCAGACGAACAGCGTTTCAACGTTGAGGTTGCAAATCTGAGCTGGGAATATTTCAAGGCAAATCAGTTTATCGGTAAATATTCATTTCTGAATCCGCTCCGTCTTAAAGCGAACGAAGAGCTTTATGACGAATTCAAAGCCCACGGCATTGACCGTGTTTCCTCCTTCGGACTGATACCCCAAGATAAGAGCGAGGTTGACTTTATGCTTCGCCCGTTTAACTGGTCATAAATACATAAATAAAGCCCCGAATCATGATATACATGATTCGGGGCGATTTTATTGTTTATTTGCTGTATTTGCCGCGCTTAACATAGTGAGTGTGAAGAACCTCATGAGCAACGTGGCTGCCGGGCTTCTCAAAGTACTCGGCATAAACTGCCTTAACAGCTTCGCTTTCATGTGACTTTCTTACGGGGAGGTTAGCATCTGCTTCATAGAGAGCCTTGCCTCTGATTCCCTTAAGGTCAACAAAGTTGCGAACGCTTGCGGGCTGTACGGGCTGGCCGCCGCCGTTTACGCAGCCGCCGGGGCAAGCCATGATTTCGATGAACTGATAATCAGCTGTGCCTGCCTTAACCTTTTCCATAACAGTCTGTGCATTCTTAAGGCCGCTTGCAGCGCAAACCTTGATTTCCTTGCCTGCGATGGTGTAGGTTGCTTCCTTGATTCCTTCAGTACCTCTGACCTCTGTGAATTCAACAGCCTTGAGCTCTTCGCCTGTGAGAACTTCGTAAGCAGTTCTGAGAGCAGCTTCCATAACGCCGCCTGTTGCGCCGAAGATAACGCCTGCGCCTGTGCCTTCGCCGAGAGGATTATCAAACTCTTCATCGGGAAGAAGGTTGAAGTTGATGCCTGCGGTTTCAATCATTCTTGCAAGCTCACGGGTTGTGAGAGCATAGTCAACATCAGCGTAACCGCTTGCTGACTGATCTGCTCTGCCTGCCTCAAACTTCTTTGCAGTACAGGGCATGATGCTTACAACAACGATATCCTTGGGGTCAAGGTTCATCTTCTTAGCATACCATGTCTTGATAACTGCGCCGAACATCTGCTGAGGTGACTTACAGCTTGAAAGGTGGTCAATCTGCTCGGGGAAGTAATGCTCGCAATACTTAACCCAACCGGGTGAGCAGGAAGTGATAAGGGGCAGAACGCCGCCGTTATTAATTCTGTCAAGAAGCTCTGTTGCTTCCTCCATGATGGTAAGGTCGGCTGAGAAATCGGTATCGAATACCTTGCTGAAGCCGAGTCTGCGAAGAGCAGAAACCATCTTGCCTGTTACATTTGTGCCGATAGCGTTGCCGAAGCACTCGCCGAGAGTAACTCTGATTGAGGGAGCTGTGTTAACAACAACAAACTTATCGGGATCTGCGATAGCATCAAATACCTTTGCGGTATCGTCTTTTTCATAAAGAGCGCCAACGGGGCAGTTAACGATACACTGACCGCAGGATACGCATGAATAATCGTTGAGGGGAAGCTCAAAGGGTGAACTGATATGGGTATCAAAGCCTCTTGCGCTTGCGCCGATAACGCTGATAGCCTGATTGTCGCAAGCTGCAACGCAGCGGCGGCAAAGAACGCACTTGCTGTTATCTCTGATCATGTGAGCAGCAGAATCATCATACTGGAATTCGGGGTATACACCCTCAAATGTATCGAGCTTCTCAACGCCGTAGTCCTTGCAAAGCTTCTGAAGCTCGCAGTTGCCGCTGCGTACGCATGAAAGACAGTCTTTTCTGTGGGTTGAAAGGACAAGCTCAAGGTTAGTCTTGCGGCTCTTTCTTACTTTTTCTGTGTTAGTGAAGATTTCCATGCCCTCGTTTACGGGGAACACGCAGGCTGCAACAAGTGAACGTGCGCCCTTAACCTCAACCATACACATACGGCATGCGCCGATTTCGTTGAGCTCTTTGAGGTAGCAGAGAGTGGGAATTTCAATACCCGCATATCTTGCAGCCTCAAGGATTGTGATGCCCTTGGGAACGCTCAGGGGCATATTGTTTATTTTAATGTTTACCATTTCCATTAGCTTATGCCTCCTCTATTAACCTTTGCTGATAGCGCCGAACTTACATGAATCCATACAAGCGCCGCACTTGATACACTTGGTTGTGTCGATAACGTGGGGGTTCTTGACTGTGCCGCTGATTGCGCCGACGGGGCACTTTCTTGCGCAGAGAGTACAGCCCTTACACTTGTCAGCATCAATAACGTAGTTAAGAAGCTTCTTACATACGCCTGCGGGGCACTTCTTATCAACAACGTGAGCAATATACTCCTCACGGAAGAACTTGAGTGTTGCAAGAACGGGGTTGGGAGCTGTCTGGCCAAGGCCGCAGAGTGAGTTCTCCTTGATATAGTATGCAAGCTCTTCAAGCTTATCGATATCTTCGAGAGTACCGTTACCGTCGGTAATCTTCTCAAGAATTTCCATCATACGCTTTGTGCCGATACGGCAGGGAGCGCACTTACCGCAGGATTCATCAACGGTGAAATCGAGGAAGAACTTTGCAATGTCAACCATGCAGTTATCTTCGTCCATAACGATAAGACCGCCTGAACCCATCATGCAGCCGATAGCTGTGAGGTTATCATAGTCGATGGGTGTATCGATAAGGCTTACAGGAATACAGCCGCCTGAGGGGCCGCCTGTCTGAGCTGCCTTGAACTTTTTGCCGTTGGGGATACCGCCGCCAATATCATAGATGATTTCGCGAAGAGTAGTACCCATGGGGATTTCAACAAGACCTGTGTTTTCAATCTTGCCGCCGAGTGCGAATACCTTTGTACCCTTTGACTTCTCTGTACCCATTGATGCAAACCAATCTGCACCCTTGAGGATAATCTGGGGAATGTTAGCAAAGGTTTCAACGTTGTTTTCTGTTGTGGGCTTGCCGAAAAGACCCTTAACTGCGGGATAGGGAGGACGGGGTCTGGGCTCGCCTCTGTTGCCCTCGATTGAGGTCATAAGAGCGGTTTCTTCACCGCAAACGAATGCACCTGCACCGAGACGGATGAAGAGGTCAAAGTCAAAGCCGCTGTCAAAAATGTTCTTGCCGAGAAGACCGTATTCTCTTGCCTGATCAATAGCAAGCTGAAGACGCTTAACCGCAATGGGATACTCTGCACGAACATATACATAACCTTCGGTTGCGCCTGTTGCGTAGCCGCAGATTGCCATAGCCTCGATAAGGCAGTGGGGGTCACCTTCAAGAACAGAACGGTCCATGAATGCACCGGGGTCGCCTTCGTCAGCGTTACATACAACATACTTCTGGTCTGCTGAATTAGCAGCAGTGAAGCTCCACTTAAGACCGGTGGGGAAACCGCCGCCGCCTCTGCCGCGGAGACCTGAATCCTTAACAACCTGAACAACCTCTTCGGGTGTCATTTCGGTAAGAACCTTACCGAGGGCTGCATAACCGTCCATAGCGATATATTCATCAATATTTTCGGGGTCGATAAGACCGCAGTTACGAAGAGCAACTCTCTTCTGAGTCTTATAGAAGTTTGTGTCGTTAAGAGAAATTGTTTTGCCTGCTTCTTCAATAACTTTCTCGTCTGCATCTTTGTAAACAAGTCTGTCAACAAGACGGCCCTTAAGAAGATGCTCTGAAACGATTTCTGCAACATCACTTTCCTGAACACGGCTGTAGAATGTGCCTTCAGGGTAAATGATAACAACAGGGCCGAGGGCGCAAAGGCCGAAGCAGCCTGTCTGAACAACTTTTACTTCTTCAGCGAGACCGTTCTTTTCGATTTCGCTTTCGAAAGTGGACATGAGTACCTTACTGCCCGATGAAGTACAGCCGGTACCGCCGCAAATCAATACATGGGAACGAATCATATCTTTTTAACCTCCATTATGAGATAGCGTTGCTGATTGTGTATTCCTGAATAACCTTACCGCCCTTGAGGTGCTTTTCAATAACCTCGGCTGCCTTTTCGGGGGTCATCTTAATGTAAGTAACCTTCTCTTTGTCTGCCTCAAAGATTTCTACAACGGGCTCATACTGGCAAACGCCGATGCAGCCTGTCTGTGAAACAGTAACCTTTTCTGCAAGACCTGCATTGCTTACACCTTCAACAAAAGCGTTGAGAACGGGTCTTGCACCTGCTGCGATGCCGCATGTTGCCATGCCGACAACTATTCTGATTTCGCCGCTGCCTTCACGAAGAACAACCTTATCCTTCATCTTATCTCTGATTGCAGCAAGCTCAGCCAATGATTTCATAACATCTATCCTCTCTTTATTTTTATACATTATTATTAATGGATTCATAACCCTCTTTGAGGTATTCCTCTATCCATTTTATAACCTCGTAATTATCAAGCGGAACATCGCCTAAAATTTCACGCAGCTCCTTTGTGTCAAGCTCAACACTGTCGTCTTCAACATGGTGTTCAAAACGCCATTCGATATCGGGCGAACCCTGAATAAGGGTTGTTACAGTTGACACAATATCACCTATAGGTGTGAAATCAAGGTGGTTTTTGAAAAATTCCGCCGTAACCGTTGTTCCGTGCTCAACAGGATTATCCTTTTCGCTGACGGATTTTATCGTTATCCCGCCGCCCGTCTGCTCCGCAGCAAGCTTCAGCAGAGGCACACCCAAGCCAACGCTTCTTGTTGTTCTTGTTGTGTAAAACGGGTTCATAACATTTTCAACGGTTTCTTTGCTCATTCCGCAGCCGTCATCCTCTATTATAATGGTGAGTTTGTCGCCTGCTTCAACGAGCTTTATCAGAATATTCTGCGCCCCTGCCTTAACGGAGTTCATAGAAATATCGAGAATATTCAGTGATAATTCTTTCATAAGCCCCTCAATCTTTCAAAAAGCTTTTTGCGTATATTTTCGGGAGTTTCTTCTTCAACATCAAGCTCAAAGCAGTTAAGCCTGCCGCTGATATCCCAGAGATAATGTGCATCCGATGAAACAACGAGCGGCTTGTCCGAAATTATCGGGAACTTTTCGCTGCAGCTTCCGATTTTATCGCTGTCATGAAATTCCGCACATGGAAAGAAAGGCTCCTGCGGAAAAACACCGAGCGTTGCAACAATTCCGTTTGCTTCCCTGTCAATATGAGCGGGGTAGCATATACCGCCAAAGGAATTTACCAGCGACGGTGCTTCGTCAACGGTTATCAGCGTTGCGTTCGAAAGCAGATTTTCGTCAACTCCGATCACCTCGTCATTTTCGTCCATTATCATCTGCTGACCGAAAATATCAACACGGTTTTTAAAGGGTATTCTGCGAGAGTTCACTTCTTCGCTGAATTTAAGCGCATCTTCAAGCTGCTCGAAAAGACAGACAAGGTGAATATCCTCCGCAGTCGTAAGCTCCATACCCGCAACAGGCACTATTCCGTTTGCCTCTGCAGTTTTATAAAAAGCAGGGCAGTTAAGGCATGAATTGTGGTCCGTCAGCGCCATAATATCCAGCTTTGCAACAACTCCCATGCCCGCAATATTATTCGGGGTCATGTCGTCATCGCCGCAGGGTGAAAGGCAGGAATGAATATGGAGATCATAATAATACTTTTTCATATATCAAAGCTTTGCGCCGATTGCCATTGCCGTTTCATAAGCGGGCATTTCGGCCGTGAGAATGTTGACGCCCTTCGTTTCTGCGGTCTGAACAACCGAAGCATCAAGCTCAACGCCCTCAGCAAGAATTACGCAGGCAACATCGGCAAGAGAAGCAACGGCAACAATGTTGATGTTGGACATTATGGTTATCCACGCATTGTCCGCTTTCGCTCTGCCCATTACCCAGCTGAGAAGGTCGCCGATATAAACGCCGTTTATTTCACGCTCGCCATCGGGTAATGAAACCGTTCTGAAACCCTGCATTGCCGCAAGCTCATTAACCGTCACTCGGCTCACCTCCGTCATAATTCTCAATATACTTTTTAATAAGCTCCTTATAAGCGATTATGCATTCGTTTCTGTCTGCATTGCCCATAACAATATCCTCGGCAAACGCACGGCAATTCGGCGCGCCGCATGAGCCGCAGTCAATGCCGGGCAGCTCCTTGCGAAGAGCCTGAATCTGTGACATGAGCCGCATTGATTCGCCGATATTGTCGCTCAGCCTGTTCAAAGGCTTGTAGCTCGGAAGGTCGGTAATGAAGCTTTCTTTCGGGATATAGCTTTCATCATCGGGCATGTTGTTAAGAGAAATCGGCATATAACGCCTTAAGGTGTGGAGTCTGTTTTTGGCAACATAAGGATTTTCAATAGTAAGCACTCCGCCGACACAGCCGCTCGGGCATGCGTTAAGCTCAACAAAATCAATGGGCGGTATGTTGCCGTCCTCAATCTGGTCAAGCACGGAGATAACATTGTTTATTCCGTCTGCCGCAAGGATTTTATCGTTAAGAAGCGCAGAGCCTTCGCCGCCGCAGATTGCCCAGCTTACGCCGATTCTGCCCGACTGTGAGGATGCCTCACAAACCTTTTCGCGTTTCATAACGTTTATGAGCTGCAAATAAATCTCGCTCATGGAAACAACAAGATCAACCTCGCTTTTATAGCTGCCGAAGCCATTTCTCGCATAGCTCATTTTGGCGGGACAGGGTGAGATAAAGCATGTGCATATATCTTCCTTTTTAAGCTCGGGATGTTCTTTCAGAGCTTTTTCCTTTGCCATCGCCGCGGCAACCTCCATCGGCGGAAGCAGCGGGAGCAGGTTATCCTTAAGAAACGGGAAACGCAGCACAATAAGCCTTGCCACAACGGGGCATGCCGTGCTTATAACAGGCTTTTTGATGCCTTCGGTCTGAAGGTAAAGCCTCGTGTAAGCCGAAACAAGCTCCGCAGCCTTTGCAACCTCAAACACTTCGTCAAAGCCGATATCGATAAGCCCCTGCAGCACATAGCCTATATTATCGAGGTTATCAAACTGCGCAAGAAGTGCGGGCGCAGGCAATGCAATCTTGTATTTATAATTTTTGATTTCGTCAAAAGAGTTGCATATACTCTTTTTGGCATTGTTGGGACAGTTTCGTATGCACTCTCCGCAATCGATGCAGCGTTCAGAATCGATTACCGCACAGCCGTTACGCACTCTGATTGCCTCGGTCGGGCAATGCTTCATGCAGGTTGTGCAACCGGTACATTTTGATGCGTCAAGCGACACCGAATGGATGTATGTATTCATTTCGAAACACACCTCTGTCAGTAATTGACCCTCATAGTGATGGTCGTTCCTTCACCTACAACCGAATCTATATGCATATAGTCGGTGTATCTTTTCATATTAGGCAGACCCATACCGGCGCCGAAGCCGAGCGAACGGACATTGTCAGGCGCAGTTGAAAAACCCTCCTGCATAGCCTGCTCAATGTTGGGAATGCCGGGACC
>JBGVNA010000159.1:0-14498 GCA_045125175.1 Acutalibacteraceae bacterium | reverse complement strand
CAGGGGAATGGGTGACAATATCAAAATTTATTCCGCATTTTTTCAGATAATCACAAACAACCGTTGCTTTTTCACTTAAATTCATTTTCATCATATGTTATAGAATGCCGAAGCAAAATCATCGGCGTTTATTGTCACGGTTTTCCACGGTCCGCTGCTTTGGTCCTCATGTGTGAGCACATTGTCATCAAATGTGTGAATATTTGCAAATGCAGTTTTACCCTTCGAGGTTACCCAGAATTCGTCAAGCTCTTTTTCAGGTGCAGGGAATATGCTTTCATCCTGAGTAAATTCATCTTTGTTAAGCTCTCCGCAGCAGAAATAATCAATTTCATCGTCTGCATTGAATTCTATGTAGCAGCGGTGTGTGGTGCTTTGAATAATATATGCACCGCTTTCGGTTTTGCTGAATTCGAGGAATTCTTCAATGTGTTCATTGCCGGAATTTTCAACCGTATGGATATAACGCAGGCTGTCGCTGTCTTTATTGTATTCTGCAGTGTATGTTTTAACAACAGATTCTGAAATGAACATCAGCTCATAATTTTCATTGCTTGAGCTGAAAGCGATATCCATGCCGTTGCTTTGGAGCTTATAGAAATCCTGAGCGGTTTCGTTTGTCATCTCGGCGGTGAAGCCCTCTGTTATGGCTATTGTTTCAAGCGTAAAAGGCTCAAAAACAGTGAGAATATAATCTCTTTCAAGAAAATATTCATCGGAGTTTTCGGATTTAATAACTGCATTGTGAGCGTTTTCGAGAGTGCTGATTTTTGCGCTCATTGCAGATATAACCGAATCAAGTCTGTTAAGGCAACCGAGAAAGGTTTCTTCGGTGTTGGTAATATTAAGCATATCTGCGGTTTTAACTTTGCTGACGTCCTCCTGTTTGCAGGAGCAAAACAGCAGAAGAATGGCCGCTAAAAGTGCAACTGTTCTTTTCATGTGTTCTCCATAAAAAAGAGCATGGTGGTTTGCCATGCTCCGTATTTATAATTATTTTTCGCTGAGAAGCTTTGCAAGCTCATCCATAAAGGTGTTGATATCCTTGAACTGGCGGTAAACCGAAGCAAAGCGGACATAAGCAACCTCGTCAAGCTCACGGAGCTTATCCATTGCAAGCTCGCCGATATGAACCGAGGTAACCTCTCTGTCAAGCGAATTCTGAAGAGTGCTTTCTATATCATTAACGGCTTTTTCAAGTTCTTCAAGAGCAACGGGGCGTTTTTCACAGGCTCTTAACATTCCGTTGAAAAGCTTGCTGCGGTCGAAAACCTCTCGCGACTTGTCCTTTTTTACAACAATAACAGGAACGCTTTCAATTATTTCATAAGTAGTAAAACGTTTCTGGCAGCTGATACATTCTCTGCGGCGGCGTATACGCTCACCCTCATCGGTAGGTCTTGAATCGATAACCTTGCTTTCTTCGCAACCGCAAAACGGACATTTCATAATCTTGACACTCCTTTAGAAGCCTTAATTATAATTCAAGTATAACACACTTTGCGGATTTTGCAAGCAATTTCACAAATTTTGCATATATCTGAGTGCGTTTGCAAGCTCACGGGGCTCGCCGAAATTATTCCTGTAAAGCTCAATAACATAATTTCCTTCGTAATTTGAGGCGTTCATGATTTCAATAAGCTTTTTGAAATCAAAGTTTCCCTTTGACGGCGGAAGACAGAAATCCTCCTCTGTATGGTCGCTTATGTGAATATGAGCAATGCTATGGTTGAATTCCATTGCAAAATCAAGCGGGTTACAGCCTGCTTTTTTTGCCTGCTTAACATCAAAAACCATTTTAAAGTCGTTTCCGAGAGCAGCTTTCATTTTTCTTAGAAATTCGGGACTTTCGCTGAAATGGTTGCTGACATTTTCCTGGCATACATCAACTCCGAATTCTTTGCCGGTGTTAATCAATTTCTGAAAACGCTCAAAGTATTCGTCAATGCTTATTTTGCCCGGCAGCAGTGAGCCGTGAATAATTGAAATTTTTGCGCCGACAAGGCTTGTGAATTCAAAGCACTTTTTATAGAAATCCAAAACATCAAGATAACGTCTTTCGTATTCACCGAAAAGCATATATGTTTCTGAAAAAGAAGAAAACGGATGAACAGAAACAATATCCATGCCGTATTTGTTTTTTATATTATTAAGAATTTTCGCAAACCCGGGCGTCGTTTCGCTTATGGCGTTTAAGAAAACCTCGCAGGTTTTAACGCCCATTCTGCCGAGCTCTTCAAGAGATTTTTCTGTTTCCTGCGGATAAAGGCAGGATGTTGAAATTCCGAATGCCATTCTGATTTTTCCTTTGCTGGTAATATTTAATGTTTGAAACGGAGAATAAAATCATTTATAATCAACATGTAAGGAGGATGCCATGAAAAAGATTTTTTCTGAAACACACCGTTCATCAAGAACTGCATTTATAATCGGTTGGGTAATAATTGCTTTAATGCTTGCCGTGTCAACAGTTCTCTACATAGGCGCAGGGGATTGGTTTGACTATTATCGGGCTGTTGATATCAGCGAAAAATTGCTTGCGGGAGTCAGACCCGTTTCGGTTGGCGTTTGTGTCGGTTCACTGTGCCTTGAATATTCAGCAAGACGCAGAGAAAATATAACTTAATGATTATATCACATTAGAATATATATTTCAAGAATACGAAAAAGTCGGGAAAAATTTATGTTTTTCTCGACTTTTCAATTTATATATGCTATTATAAATTAGCATATTAAGAGAATTTGCAAAACAGGAGGAATAATTATGCTCAGAGTTGCAATGCTTTCAAAATGGCATGTTCATGCAGACGGTTATGCAAAAGATTTTTTAAAAACAGGCAAAGCGGAAATAACTGCAGTTTGGGATGAAAAGCCTGAAAGAGGACGCGAATGGGCAGAGTCGCTTGGCGTTGATTTTGAGGCTGATCTTGATAAGCTTTTGGCAAGAGATGATGTTGATGCGGTCTGCTGCTGCACGCCGACAACGATGCATACAGATGTGCTTGTTCGTGCCGCAAAAGCAGGCAAGCATATTTTTACCGAGAAAACTCTTGCGTGTACCGTTGCCGAATGCCGCGAAATTGAAAAAGCCGTTGAAGAAAGCGGCGTAACTTTTGTTATTTCATTTCCTCATAAGGCATGGCCTGCTGTCAGGTTTGCGAAGGAGCATATTGAAAACGGCGATTTCGGCAAAGTAACAAATGTCAGAATCCGCAATGCCCATAACGGCGTCAGCGGTAACTGGTTGCCCGATTATTGGTTTGTTAAAGAAGATTGTGCAGGTGGTGCGATGATGGACCTCGGCTGCCACCCGATGTATCTGCTTGCTTATCTTTGCGGAAAGCCCAAGAAAATAACAGGTATTGCAAATTCCGTTCTCGGAACACCTGTTGATGAAAACGCAATTTCTGTTATTGAGTTTGAAAGCGGCGCAATCGGTGTTTCCGAAACCTCCTTCCTTGCATTCTCATCACCCTATACCATCGAGGTTCACGGAACAGACGGAATTTTCCTTTGGCGTGGAAATGACGATATTAAATATAAAACAACAGAAACCGCAAAGCTTAACAAAGACTTCATTACTCCCGATAATCTTCCCAAAGCAGGGGATTATCCGATTGACAGCTTTGTTGATGCATGCCTTAACGGCACAGGTTCACCCGCAGGCATCGGCGTGAAAGAGGCAATTGAGCTTGCGGTGCTGCTTGAAAATTCTTATATTTCATATGAAACAGGCAAAACAGTAGAAATTAAGGAGTAATTAAAAATGAAAACAGAGCTTCACTATTATGATATATTTCCCAAGGTTTTTCCTGCAGGTAAAGAAGTTACAATAACAATCAAGCCCCTCGGTGCTCATGCCGAATTTAAAAATCCCGATGGCATTACTCTTAATATTTTCGGCCTTGATGACGGAAATCCCAGAGATTATCCCCACAGAGGCAACGGCTATGAATTGCCTTTTGAGTTTGACGGCTGCATAAAGTTTACGCATACTTTCCCGAGAGAGCAGCAGTATTATGTCCGCATTATGGATAAAGAAAACGGCAAAAGATTGCTTCAGCTCAGCGTTTATGCTCTTGATGAAGACCTCTGCGGCAGATATCCGCTTATCGGTGACCTTCATATGCATACTTGTCGCTCTGACGGCAGACAGGCGCCTGCAATAGTCTGTGCTAACTACAGAAAGCACGGTTATGATTTTATGGTAGTCAGCGACCATCACCGTTATTATCCATCGCTCGAAGCGATAGCAGCCTATAAGGATGTTCCCATTGAGCTTAATATTGTTCCCGGGGAAGAGGTTCATCTTCCCGATCTTGCGCCAGACCATATCAACGATGTACATATCGTTAATTTCGGCGGAAAGTATTCGGTAAACGGTATTCTTAAGGATGAATATGCGGAAGAATTCGGTAATGACATAGATAAGCGCCGTTTTGAAGGCTTCCCTTGCCCCGAGACCATAACAGAGGACGAATACAGAAAAGAGGTTGACGCTCTTGCCGAAACGCTTGATATTCCCGAAGGCATCGAGCCTTTCACATATGCAAGCTGTGTATGGGCATTCAACCATATCAAGAAAGCTGAGGGTCTGGGCATCTTCTGCCATCCCTATTGGCTTTCAAATGTTCATCAGGTTCCTGAAAATATAACCGATTATATGCTCAAAACCCATCCTTTCGATGCGTTTGAAGTTCTCGGTGGCGAAAATTATTATGAGCATAACGGCTTTCAGACTCATAAATATTATGAAATCAAGGCTCAGGGCTATGATTTCCCCATCGTCGGCAGCACGGATAGCCACAGCTCAATAAACAATGAAAACGCATATGTTGCATCAACCATGGTATTCTCTCCTAAGAACGAAAGAGAAGCTATCATCGATTCAATCAAGAAGTATTATTCAATTGCAATCGACGGCATCAGCAAGGAATTCAGACTTGTAGGCGATTTCAGGCTTGCGCGCTATGCAACCTTCTTGCTTAAGGATTATTTCCCGCTTCATGATGACCTTTGTTATGAAGAGGGCAGAGCCATGAAGGATTATGTATGCGGTGTTGAGGGCGCAAAAGAAACGCTCGAATTCATAAACGGCAGAGTGCAGAAGCAGCGTGAAAAATATTTTGCATTTTAAAATAACTTGCTTTTTTTATCGTAAAATGTTATTTTAATATGAGTTGATGAAAAAGGAGGTAATGTGTTGAAAAAAGAACGTTCACTTGAGGCGGCGGAAATGAAGCACCCTAACAAAATCGGCGTTAAAGACTGTTTTGGTTATGCGTTCGGCGATGCGGCAAACCTTTTTGTGCTTACATATATTTCGTCATATCTCAAGGTTTTCTACACAGACATACTTAAAGTTGCAGAGAGTAAAATAACAACTCTTCTGCTTATCGCAAGGCTCTGGGATGCAATAAACGACCCTCTTTGGGGTAATCTTGTAGCCAAGAAAAGGCCCAATAAAGACGGCAAGTTTTTGCCTTTCATAAAATGGTTTGCCATTCCCATGGGTATCATGGCAATGCTTTGCTTTGTTAATTTTAAAAACTTCACAAGCAACGAAACCTTGATTCTTGTACTTATGTATGTAACTTATATCGGCTTCGGTATGATGTATACAACAATCAATATTCCCTATGGTTCTCTTGCCTCGGTTATAACCGATGACCCTGACGGAAGAACTCTTCTTTCAACCTTCCGTTCAATCGGTGCGGGCCTCGGCGGCGCAATTCCTCTTCTTATCGGCCCTATGATTATTTACAGCGTAACAGGCACAAACAGCCAGGGCGAAGCAGTTAAAGCGGCTGACGCAGACGGAATGCTCAAATTCGGAATTATAATGGGTGTTCTGTCAATCATCTTCTATTTCCTCTGTGTTAAAAACACAAAGGAAAGGGTTGCTTCCGAAGAAGAGCCGACTGTTGACACAAAGAAAACATATCTCGGCATGCTTAAGAGCAGACCTTTTATTACTGCCGCTCTTTCCGGTATCCTTATCAGCGGTCAGCTTCAGTTCGGTTCACTCAATCAGTATCTCTATAAGAATTATTTTGAAAATACAGACCTTTCAATTATAGGCACAATTGCAAACTATCTGCCTATGGCGGTTATGATTTTCTTTATGCCCAAGCTTGTTAAGAAGTTCGGCAAAAAAGAGCTTTGCGGTGTCGGAACATTATTCTCGGCAGTAGCAGCCGTTCTTATGTTCTTTGTTGTTCCTCATTGTGACAGACTCGGCAGCGCACCTGTTATGTTTATGATATTCACATTTATTATCGGCTTCGGTTATTCCTTTGTAAGCATTACAAACTGGGCAATTATTACCGACGTTATCGATTATCAGGAATATAAAACAGGCATTCGCAGCGAAAGTGCGGTTTATGCGGTTTATACTTTCTGCCGTAATCTCGGTCAGACTCTTGCCGATGTAGGCGGAATGAAGCTCCTGAGTGCGGTTGCAGGCTATGACGGCGCAGTTCACGGCTCGGCAGGCTATGTTGAGGGAGTCGGCGAAGGAATACTTTTTGTTTGCACGATTATTCCCGCAATCGTTTATACACTTGTATTTATTCTTTTCAAATTCGGCTATCCTCTTGATAAGTCAAAGCTTGAAGTTGTTTATTCAGGTCTCAGAAAGTCAAGGAGTGCAGGCGAAGAAAAGCTTGAAAGAAATCCCGGTTAAAATGAAAAACGGTCACCTTTTAGGTGACCGTTTTTTGATTGTAAATTTATTTGATTCCGATAAATTTAAGTATTGCAGTGAGCACCAATTCAAAGAAGCCGAAAAAGCCATCGCAATAGATAAGATTATCCGTTTCTGTGTTCGCTGTGATGTTTCCTGTGCCTATGCACGGAGTACCGTCATAATCCGAGCTCTGCTGTGAAAGCCATGAAATCATGCCGTCGGGGTATGAGAGCTTAACCTCTTCGCCAAGTCCGTTAACTGTAGACATATTATAGTAATCGCCGTTAAGATATGTAAACATATCGTGGTTAACCGCAAACCATGCATGGTGGCTGCTGCTCGTTTTTGTTCCGTCTTCGTAGCAAACTTTAGTGAGAGTTGAAAGTCTGCACTTTTCGGCAACATTTGAAGCGGCTGTGATTCTGTCAAAGGTGGGCGAAACCGCAAGATAATAGTTAACAAGAGGGTCGCGTGTGCTTGATGTTATCCATACAGGCATATCGGCAAGCTTTTCGACAAGCTCATCGGATGGTGACCATGCAGGGCAGATGGGGAAAGCCGCTGCGAACATTTCGGGGTAGGCAACTGCCATTTTAAGCGTCATTTTGCCACCCATTGAATAGCCGCCGACATAAATTCTGCTAAGGTCAATGTTCTCTTTGTTTTCTGCAATGAATTCGTCAATTGCAGCTCTGAGAGGCTCAATCATACTGTTGCTCCAAAAGATGTTATCCTCTTCACGTGAACGTGCAGCAAGGATGAATGCGTCGCCTGAAGGTTTAAAACGAGCCTGAAATTCATCGCTTGCCCAATATGCAATGTTGCTTTTTTCAACAGGTTTACCGGGCTCAGAGCCGTCACCCATGCCGTGAAGCCACACAACAAGCGGATACTTCGCGGTATCGTTTTCTTCAACGGGGGAGTAGTAGCTGTAATCAATTGAGTAATCACCTGCTACAGGGCCTTCATCTCGTATGAATAAGTCCTTGAGCGGCTCAACGCCTCCTTCAATTGACAGCGCATATGCACTTGCAGGATATGTTAAAATGCATGCAAGCACAAGGATGATTGCGATTAGTTTTTTCATTTTATTTCTCCTTTTCTATTATATCAAGAACGGGCTCTCCCGCCTTTTTCATGTATTCAATAAGATTTTTACGCATCATTGCCCGTGTTTCTGCATAATCGGGATGAGAAACAAGATTGTTCTTCTCATAAGGGTCGTTCTTTAAGTCATAGAGACAATCCTCAACATATCTGTCAGCAAAGGCTTTATCTGCATTCTTTGCTGAAACGCTGTATTTCCATCTGTCTGTGCGAACCGCTCTGCCTATCTGGCTTTCTGAAATCTGAATAAAAACACTGTCATGACCTTTTTTATCTGTGAGGCTCTTGCCCATGAAATGTTCGGGAATTTCAGCCCCTGCAATATCAAGAAGCGTTGCTGGCAGGTCGATAAGTGAAACGAGGTCGCTTACTCTGCCGCCGCCCGTGAATGCTCCGCCTGTTATTACAAGGGGAACCTTGATGCTGTTTTCGTGGCACGAACGCTTGTATTCCGCATTGCGTGTTCTGAAATGGCATCCGTGGTCAGAAGTATAAATTATAACAGTGTTATCATAAAGTCCCTCATCCTTAAGAACCTGAATAAGTCTGCCGAAGTTTGCATCAACGCTGTTGCAGCAGGCGAGATATGAAGGCATCTGAATGCGCCAGTCACCGAGAGTGCCTTTAAGATCGCCCGGAACATCATAATTCTTGAATTTGTTTTTCAATCCCTTGGGCGATTCAAAGCGAAGTCGGTCGTTCTGATGGTGTGGCTCGAGCTGTGAAACAAACATAAAGAAAGGCTTTTCATGAGGTTTTTTGACATATTCAATTGCAAAATCATTTATTTTATCCGCTCTGTAGCCCTTGAATTCAAGCTTATTGCAGTTTTCGTCAAACACATAGCCGTTATAGCCGTGTGATGTGAATTCAAGAATATCCGCCGCTCTCCAGTAATCATAGCCGCCTCTGCGCTCCTTGGGAGTGGGCTTTGTGGCGAGCCTGTGTTCTTTGTCTGAAGCAAGATGCCATTTGCCTATATATGCGGTGTCATAGCCTGCTTCGCTTAAATAGTGTGCAATGCCCTTGGTGTCCGTAGGCAGAGCGATATCGTTTCTGTAGCATCCGTTCTGTGAAGCGTAAACACCGCTCTGTAAACATGCTCTCATCGGACCGCACACGGGCTGGCAGGTGAACGCATTTTCAAAAAGGGTTCCTTCTTCGGCAACAGCATCAAGGTTAGGGGTTACGGGCAGCTTCTGACCGTAACAGCCTGCGGAATCCGCTCTTTGCTGATCTGAAAAATAAAATATAATATTAGGTTTATTCATAAAAATCCCCTTATCTTACAGCACGCAGCTTTTCAACTGCATGCAGAATAAAATCCATCTGAGGGCAATAACCTGAAAGTTGATTATAAAGGCTTCTGTATCTTTTGCAGCCGCCCCCGCAAAGTGTTTTAACCCTGCATGATTTGCACAACCTGTTTTTGGGCTCGTCATGCTCAAAAAAGCTTCTCAATCCGTTGCAATTAAGAATATCATTGATGTCCGCTTCATTTATGTTAAGGCATTCAAATTCGTCAAGGCAATAGAAATCGCATGGATAACAAGTGCCGTCCGCTTCAACAACAAGCTGAGCGTTGCATCTGCCGCTTGCACCGCATTGCTCCGCAACTCCTCTTGTGAGAAGAGAGAGCAGGTTGTCAAAATCACGCACATAAAAATGATTTCCTTTTGATACCTCGGCAAACCATAGATTAAACAAGCGCTTTTTGAAGCGTGCAAGCTGTTTTGCGTTCAGGCTGTATGCTGCCTTTTCACCGTTGAGAGGGTCAAGGCAATAAATAGGCTGAACATTACGAAAGTTATTTTCAATATAGAAATCAAAAAGACGGGAAGCATCTGTTTGTGATGTGATGACAGAAAGAATATTGAAGCTGATATTGTGTTTTTTCAGCAATTCAATTCCCTGCATTGCTTTATCAAAAGAGTTGCAGCGGTTTTTATCATGAAGCGGTTTTTCGCCGTCAAGCGAAACTCCAATAAGAAAATCATATTCTTTGAAAAGCTTACAGAATTTTTCATCAATAAGTGTGCCGTTGGTTTGCAAAGAATAATAAATGCGGCTGCCGCTTGTTCTGAGTCTCTCTGCCGTTTCAACGAAGCTTTCGAAAAACTCAACACCTGCAAGCAAGGGTTCTCCGCCTTGAAACATAAAGGTTAAAGCTGAATCTGTGCCGCAGAAATCAAACATTTTTTTAATAAGATTTTCGGCAGTATCAAGGCTCATTTTTGAATTTTGATTTTTTTCTCTTAAGTCTGCTTCATCACAGTAGAAGCAGTAGCTGCATTTAAGGTTGCAGGTGGAGGAAGCGGGCTTTATCAAAGCGGTCATCTGCCGCATAAAAACACCTCTTTTGAGAATTATAGTTTAAGGTGATAAAATGTCAAAAGCGAAAGAATATTTTATGTGTTTTGCCATCGGCGCATTTGCATACGGGCTTGTCGAGGTTGTTGCAAGAGGTTATACTCACTGGACAATGCTGCTGACAGGCGGCGCAGTTTTGGTTTTGCTCAATCTTATAAATCAAACCAAAGGAATCAACCTTTTTGTGCGCTGTCTGCTCGGAGCGGTTGTCATAACAAGCCTTGAATTCTGCGTAGGCATGATAGTTAACGTCGGACTTGGATGGGGAGTGTGGGATTATTCTGACAGATCCTTTAATGTATGGGGTCAGATATGCTCGTTTTTTTCTGCAGGCTGGTTTCTTATCAGTATTCCTGCATATTGGATTTGCAATCTTGTTCAGAAAAATTTTAGCTCACGCTTATATAATCCTTAATTCCCTGAACGGTTGCGGCAGCAAGAATATCTCGGTTTGCCGCAGTCTGAAGCACCTGACACTCCTGCGTGTTGGATACAAAGCCGTATTCGATAAGTATTGCGGGGCATTCTTCAACTCTTGCAACTCTGAATGCATAGAAGTTTGCGCCCCTGCTTATTTTGCTTTGGAAATCCGAGGGCTTGTCTTTATAAATTTCATTTTTATAAGCGTTAACAAGGCTGTTGTGAACAGCTTTTGCAAGAGGCTGCGAATATGCTCTGTAGTAATAAGCTGAGGTGCCCATTGCCGAAGCGGATGTGCTCGAATCGCAGTGGATTGCAATGAACATATCAGGGTTATAGTTGCGCACCATTTCGTTTCTTTCAGTGTAGCAGACCCATTTATCGGTTGTTCTTGTCATAACAACATTTGCACCCTCTGCTTCAAGAAGCTCTTTAACCTTTGTTGCAATTGAAAGGTTAATGTTCTTTTCGTTGCCGAAGCTTGAGGATGAAACAGCGCAGCCTGCGCCACCGTCAACCCCGCCGTGACCAGGGTCAAGCATAATTGTGTAGCCACTGAGTGATGAAGGCTTGTGGTTTATAGTTATAACAAGATTTCCGTCATCGTTATACTCATAATGGAAGCCGTAAAATTTTCCTTTATGAGCAAGCTCAAAAGAAAGGGTTACGGTTGATTTATTGCTGTCCGATGACCAACTTCCGCTTTTGCAAACGGAATTCATAAGCGAAAGCTTGCCGTTTGCACTGGCGGTGTCGCTGAAAGTGAATTCAAGCCCCGTGCAGTTGAGCGAAGAAACAACAACGGGTCGGTCAGAGTTGTTGTTATATAAAGAATAGGTTTGTCCCGTGAGCTTTGCGTTGAAAGCAACGGGTCTGTTCATTTCAAGAACGATAACGGTGTCGCCGCTGCTTGCACTGCAAGAAATAACGTTAATGTTATTTTGGGGCATAACATATCCGTCTTTTATGCTTACATGAGTTACCTTGCCT
Organism: Acutalibacteraceae bacterium; assembly: GCA_045125175.1. Classification (GTDB taxonomy): domain Bacteria; phylum Bacillota; class Clostridia; order Oscillospirales; family Acutalibacteraceae; genus CAG-177. Next base: position 2,923 of record JBGVNA010000159.1, on the reverse strand, counting down.
TCAAAACCGTCTGCAAGCCTTTCTTCACGAAGCTTGGGTACTTTAACGCCCGATGCGAGAACGTAATATGTTTCATCGTCACAAATTACGGTTGAGGTTACATAGTCAGCGGTGCCTTTGAGCAGGGGAGAACAATCGGGAACAGAGAACGTTTTTGTGTTATTGCCGGGATATGTTTCAACATAATCATCAATTATTTCGCAGATTTTTGCGGTGCCAAGACCGTAATTTTCCGTGTAGTAATATTTCTGCAAATTTCCTGTAAAATTGCCTGTTTCCGATTCGGTTTCTGTGGTCGTACCGTTATCGGATGAGGAGCTCTCTGAGCTGTCTGAAGATGTTTCTGATGAAATCTCCGTTGTAGTGGTTGTTGTGGTGGTTGCCGGCTGAGTTGTGACGGGAGGTTTGACAACCTCTTTTGCCGTAACGTTGATGCTTGCGCCGCTGAGGCTCTCAGTCAGTGAGCTGTATTTTGCAGTTACCTTGTATTTGCCGAGTTTCTGCAACGATGTTGTACTTTCGGGCGTTTCAAGGGTTGCTGTGAATGTTGTGAAATCGGATGCTTCATCAGGTGTGTTTTCCTCTGAATCCGATGAGCTTCCCGTTGCTGCCATTTTATACGTTTTGCCGTTGAAGGTAACCGTAACATTTGCCTTTTTATGTGCAACGGCAGAAACCTCAACAAACATTCCTCCGGGTACGGAAATACTATCAGACGGAGAAACGGATTTGAGAAGCTTGATTTTGTAGGTTACGGTGTATTCATAGGTTTTGCCCTTGTGCTCGAACTTAACGGTGTTGTTGCCGGCTTTAAGGCTGACGTCAACCGAAAAGTCGCCGTTTTTCGCAACATTCAGAACTTCACCGTTGCACTTAAGATCATGCGCAGGGCTGCTTGTTCCTCTGAATGTAATTGTTGACTGCTCAACGGTTATGCTTGTCTTTTTATGGCTCGTAAGAGAAAATTCCTTATCAAGCAAATATGTGTCACGCTCGCGGATATAATTCATAACGATATCCGCCGATGTTCCGCTTGCTTTTGAAATATCTGAATACGGCGTGAATGCAAGGGCTTTGCACATGGACATATCTGCGGAAGCGGCAATCAAATCAATCATCGCCGATGCTTCGTCGGTTGTGAATGATGAAAGACCGCTGAGATTATGGCTGAGCCACAGCGGGCATGATTCTTCATTCCAAACAGATTGCGCGGATTCAAAAACAGAGTTCTTTTTACTTTCATGACAAAGATAAACAAAATCCGCACTTCCATTTTTGATAAGCTCTGTCAATGCCGAAGCAGCCTTTGAGGTATAAACAGGCTCGATGCCTATGTTCATTGCAGGATCGGTTTCTTTTATTTCTTTGCAAACACCGCCAACCTTTTCGGTAAAATCCGAAAGAGTTTCATCGCAGCCGGCAAGAATAACGAAATCCGTGTTATATTCCTTTACAAACTTTGTAAGAAATTCGCTGCTTTGTGAAATATCCGCTCTTATTCCGAAATAAAGGCTGTTTGTCTGCGCAGCTTCAAGCAGCGCGGCAACACCATCTGCGTTAGCTGTCGTTATATCAAAAATAACTGTGTTGAAGCCAAGCTTTTCAAAGCTTTCAAGATCTTTGATACTCGCTTCGGTATATTCCGAATAAAATGAAGCCACGATGGATTCGGGCGCTGTACTTTTCGGTCTGCCCGAAACAACTGCGTTTTCTGTTGTTGTTTCAACCGATGCGGTTGTTGTGTTGTTTTCAAATTCTTTTTTCAGTGAACTGAATTTACCTGTTGCAAGCATTGCAGCAATTATGCCGATTATTATCACGGCAATGCCTGCAATGGCAGAGATTAAAATCTTGTTTTTTTTCATTGTCCGTTCCCCACAGCCGTTCAATTAACGGCTTCTTTTAATTTCTGAATTTCTGTTTTGCAGCTTTCTCTCAATAAATCCTGATAAGAGAAAATAACAAAGCCGCTGTAGTCTGAGTTTTGGCTTATGCACTCAAACTGACGGGCAAGAATATCCGTGTTTTTCTGCCATTCGTTTGAGCCTGTGCCTGCATAAGCGTCCTCTGTGCCGCATTTGTAAGCCGCAATTCCGCAAGCGAGCTTAACTGCAGAATTCCTCGAAAAAGCTCCCCATTGATTGAGCAAAGACTTAAAATCATGTGTTTCATGCTCAAATCCGAAATAAATCTGCGGAATTATCAAGTCCGCATATCCTTTATGTGACAGCCAAAGCTCGCACTCTGCATAAAGATTTTCTTTGTTTTCCTCAAGCTTGGCAGAGGGACTGATGCTGAAAACAAGGCTGCTGTTTTCTGCTTTAACAGCAGAATAAAGAGCAGAAACAAAGGCGTTAACGTTTGTTCTGCGCCATTCGGCAAGGCTGAGTGTGCCGCCCTCTGTTTTGTATTGTGAATACTGAATGTTATCAACGTTGCTTTCTGTTGACGGATAGAAGTAATCATCTATATGTATGCCGTCAATATCATATTTTGCGATTATTTCACGCACCCCGTCGATGATTTTTTTGTGGTTTTCGGTGCATGAGGGATTGTAATATATTCCGTTTGGAAGAATGCAGATTTCACCTTTTTCATTGCCTGAGTCAAGAGTTGCTTTTGCGGGATTTTTATCGCTGAGAAGCGATATATCATTTTTCGATGAAATTCTGAACGGGTTTATCCAGCCGTGAACGGAAATGCCGTATTTCTCTGCACTTTCAAGCATGACTTCAAACGGGTCGAATGCAAGCTCTGCGCCTTCTTCCCCGGCAATGTATTCGGAATAAGGATAAATTTCCGATTTATAAAAAGCATCCGAAAATGCTCTCAGATGAACAAAGGCAGTGTTCAGTCCGTATTCCTTTATGTTTCGGAACATTTTATCTGTTTCTGCCTTGTATTCATTTCTTGTTTTGCCCTC
>JBGVNA010000158.1:0-5344 GCA_045125175.1 Acutalibacteraceae bacterium | reverse complement strand
TCCTCGCTTTCAAGACCTGCGCATACAGCGTCGGTATCAAGGCGGAGATTGCATAAATCAATTTCAATTTTTTCTTCGGATTCATTGATTATTGCGTAAGTATGGGCGGCAAAAGTTGCGTTGATTTTGTTCTGACTTTTCGGCAGGGTGTAGCTTACGCTCTGCTCGCTGTTGATTGTTTTGTTTTCATTGCTGTTGAAAATATAGATATAACCGTTCATATCAAACAGCACTCCGTCGCCCGAATAAGTTTCTTCATAATGCTTGTTGAAGAAATTTTTCTTTATGGGATTAATGAAAAGAAGATTTGTGAAATATCTGAAATCGTTGAGAATATAGCTCTCGGGCAAAACCTCTTCGGGGTCTGAATAAATCGGCAGAATGGGAACTATATAATATCTTCCCGTTGAGGGAACCCAATCCTTTGTGCAGTCAAAATAAGGGGTAATGTCTATTTTTTCCTGAATAAAGCTGAATGTATCGCAATAAAGACCCTGGAGAATATGGGCGTCGTTGCCGCTGAGAGCATAGGATGTGGGCGATGTCATTTTATAGGCAACCTTGATTTTTTCCTTTACCTGCTCTTTATTCGGCACGGCACCGTTCAGCACCATCTGATAAATCGGATAAAGCACATCATAGAATGTGGGCGTTAAAATAACTTCGCCGTCAACAAAGTGGTAAAGACCGCCTCGGCTGAATGTGCCTTCAATGGCATAAACCGTTGCGCCTGCCACAAGGTCAAAAATCATATCGATGCCGTAAAGGGCAGGGGGATATTTGGCAGTTGTAATCGGGTCGGGCTCATTGGGTTTTACGCCGATATTGTCATAGTCAATAAAGCCCTCTTCATACCAGAGGAAATTCTCAAGATTTACGCCCCAGTTGCCGCAAACATCGTCGAGCCAGCAGCCGATAATATTTGCCTGGCTTGCGAAATGTCTGCCGTGGCCGTTATGCTTATCCATTATGATAATGTTTTCGGTGTTGCTTTTCAGCAGGTCATAAAGCTCCCTGTCCTTGAGAATATGGTTAACATAGTTGAGCTTTTTGCGGTAGATATATTCCATATCCTGCCAGATAAAAAGACCGCCGTTTTCGGCGCAAGCTTTTATGCAGGATTTCATTCTTGCAAGGATATTTTTGTTAACGCCGTTATCCTCTGTCACTTCGTCATAGGCAAGCTTTTCATTTGTGACGCCGTTTGTTGAAAGCTCAACCTGAACAAAGCCGATGAGCGACTTGTGTTCTTTGAACACGGCGGAAAGCTCTTCCTGCGTGAACGGATCACGTGTTTTGTTGGTGCAGAAGCATTCCGACTGGCAGACGATGGGAACATTGTATATATCCGTTACCGTGAGAAGCTCGTCCCAGAATTCAAGCTGCCTTGCGGGGGTCATATCCGTAGGACCCTCGTCAATATATATAACAGCAAAATTTCTGATATCCTCGGGCAGAGCGTAATAGGTTTTGATTGCATATTCCGCAAAAGCCTCGCCCGTCTGCGGGCCGCCCCATATCGGGCAGTTTCTTATCATGAAAAGGGGATTTTCTTCATCAACATACATGCGAAGCCCCTCAACCTGCTTGCGGGTTCTGATTTCTGCTGTCTGAGTTATTTTTTCGGGAAGAGCAACAATTCCCGTGTCATAAGAAGCGTCCTGTGCCGAAACCTCAAACGGGAACAGGAGCAGCGTTGCGATAATCAGAAAAACACTTATAATTCTTTTCATTTTTTCAGCTCCGTTTCTGCCGTATAAGCAAGAATGGTAATTGACTGAATTATATCATACCCAACGGAGCTTATCAAGCGTTGAATTTATGTCGGCTTTTTAAAAATCCTCAATGTTTTCCTGAATATACGAAACAACATAAGAGGTTATATCGTTTGAAAAATCGCTTTTATTTTCAATATCCGCATATGCCCGAATGAATTCGTCAAAAGGCTTGCTTTTTTCAAACTCAATACTTTCTTTAATGCTGTTGGTTTCAACAGATTTGAATTCAATATCGTTTTCTGTCATGAATGTTTCAAGCAGCGTTGCATATTCTTCCGCACCGAGCAGGCGGAGATATTTTGTTATATTCGCAATATTCTCATTATCCTCGTTGATGAGATACTGGGCAAGACCGCCGTTCTGAACTTCAAAATCGAAGTTGATAACCGCAAGAACCGCTTACTGCTTTTTCAAAATTGCGTGCAGATTCATTTCCTGCTCCGCCGTCAAAAAGAGAATTTTTCATATACACGGCGGCAATATTGTTTGTGGGGTCAATCCAGAAATGCGTACCGTAAGCTCCGCTCCAACCGAAAGCTCCGAGCGGCAAATCTTCATAATCTTCTCTGACTATTACCCTGACACCGAGCCCCCATCTTTCGCTTGATGGCATTATTTCTTCCGAAACAAAAGGCGTGCGCATCAGCCTCAGTGTGTTTTCACGGAGAATCTGTTTTGTCTGTGTTTTCCCTTTATTCAGAAGCATTTTTGCGAACCTTGAATAATCGGCAAGCGTTGATACCAATCCTGCTCCGCCGAGATAATGTGTTTTGGGGAAATCGGAGAAAACACAGTCATCATTCATTTTCTCATCGCAGTTTTTGCCGTCAATCTTATTGTGCATGGCAATCATTGCGTTCCATTGCTCCCTTGTGGGAGTAAACGTGGTGTTCACCATACCGCACGGTTCAAAAATTTCCCGCTTTAAAAAATCGTGATAATCGGTTCCGCTGACTTTTTCAATAATTTTTGCCAACACGTCAAAAGCGGCAAACGGGCTGTATTGCTGCTTTGTTCCCGGTTCAAAATCCAGACCGATTTTTGCAAAGAACTCAACTGCGGAATCAATGCTTTTCTTGTCATCACAGGTCATTTTCTGCTCTTTTAATGGCTCACTGCCGATTCCCGAAGTATGCGTAAGCAGATTGCAAACAGTAATTTCATTCTGTGCTTTACCCAAATCCGTCAGACCGTTCTGTGTGATTTGTGTTATGTGAATATCTTTAAATTCAGGCAAATAATCGGATACTTTATCATCAAGAGAAACAAGTCCCCGTTCAACGAGAATGAGTATTGCCGCTGCCGTGACGGGCTTTGTCATGGAAGCCAGGCGGAATATTGTGTTTTCGGTAACAGGTTGAGTGCTGTCCGCAGAAACAGTTCCGAAGCATTTTTTATAAATCACGTCATTGCCTTGGATAACACAATAAGCCGAACCGAACACTTTGTTATTTTCAAAGTCGTACCGAGCAGCTTTTTCAATATTATTTTCTAAAAGAGTAATATTCAAATTGCTCATTGAGGTATCCTCCATATCTTAAATTAATCATAACATATCAAATTCTAAAAAACAAGCTAACACTCTTTATCATAAAACGCGGTATAAATCCTCTTGTTTTGCAGACTATACACAAAAAAGAGCCTGCTGATTTCTCAGCAGGCTGTTTTGTTTAGTTTAGCCGATGTTGAATAAATTTGAGAACAGCTGACCAATGCCGTTGTACGTCCAGGTAAGGAAGTCCCAGATGAGGTAGAAGAAACGGAGTGAAATGTATTCTATGGGAGCATGGATAATTTCAAGTATTTCTTCTGCCTGCGCCTTGTAGTTTTCAAGTTTTTCAATTTCTGCAGGGCTCATATTGGGATTTTCAAGAAGAGAATTGATTTTATCAAGGAATTCTTCAATATCATCCTCCCAGAAAACAGTCGCTCTTTCTTTATCAAGCACAGCGGATTCTTCCTCAGCTTCTCCGAGAGCCTTACGGGCTTCTTCAATCTTTGCAAGAAGGCTGTTGCACTTATCAAGAGCTTCCTGAAGCTGCTTCTGCTCCTCTTCGTTCTCAGGAGTGAATTCGTTGAGTTCGGCAATAACTTCGTTTATTGTTGCCTCGTTGTCCGAGGTTACGTTATCTTCGGTAACGCCGTCAAGCGGAGCTATGATTGTTTTAACCGAAACCTTAACAATTGAAAGGTCTGCACCGTTACCATCCGTATAAACGACTGTAAGTGTATAGTTATCGCTTGTTGCAAGAGAATCTGCGGTTATAACATCCTCATATTCGCCGACAGCAGACTCCTTGGTCACGGAGCTGTCATACTTGAACGTGAGATTGCCTGCAAGAACGCTTGGGTCTTCGCCGTTAACAAAGCCGATATATTCATATTCGGGGTCTTCGTTATCAAAACCGTATTCGCGAACGGCATCCTTAACCGAAAGAGTGAGAGGTGCAGGATTTACCGTAAGCTTGCCGACTTCTTCATCAACATAGAATCTGATGTTATCATTTTCTGCAATGGTGAGAGAAACGTTGATGTCATAAACACCGACAGGTGCAGTTGCGGGCTCGCCTTCACTTGTATAAACAACGATATCCTTGATTTCGCCGTATGCATTTTCGATATGGTCGCCCTCGGTAATTACGGGAGCATAAACGGGCGTTGCGCCGTAAAGCTTCTCAATATCTGCCGCTTTTACAACAATCTTGCCCTTGTTGATAACCATATCAAAGTAGCCTGTGCCTGCAAATTCGGTATCAATTATTTCATAATAGACCTTATATTTACCTGCGTTAATCGGGTCTGCAAAAACAGTGTCTGCGCCGCTTTCGCAAACGAACTTAAGCTGAACGTTATTATCATCGGGAACAAATTTTGAATCAGCCGAAAGAATTTCAGGAATCTGCACTCTGCCTGTATAAGTTTTGATAAGCTCCTCAGGAGTTGCATAAAGCTGAATGGTCTTCTTGGATGCATTAAGCGGGAACTGAGCGGGATCAATTCCGTAGCCTTCGTCGATTGCTGCATAGATAATTGCCGAGCCTGCACCGACCACCTTAACAACACCTGTCTGAGGATCTACAGTTGCAACAGCTTCGTTGCTGCTTGACCATACAACTTCAGTTACCTCATTTGTATAGAAGGCTCTGAGTGTAAATTCTTCGGAAACAACAACATTGCTGTGATGTCCGCTTACATAGAAATCCTTGGGAGATGCTGCTACGATGCTTGCCTTGCAGGTTGCGGTTTTTGCTGTATCTGCAAGAACATAGTTTGAACTCAGATCGCCTGAAAGACCTGTTGCAGTGAATGTAACTGTCTTGTTTTCGCCTCTGTCTTTTGTGTCAAACTCTGCCGAGCCGTTGACCTTTACATATTCCGCATCAGCTTCAAGAACATCATAAATCTTTGTAACCGTAGCATTTGCAGCATTTGTCTTATCAAAAACTTTATCTTCTGCCGTAATTTCAAAGCCTGTGATAACAAGCTTCTCAATGTCAACATTCGCCTGAGTTGATGTTATTGCAGGCTGATATTTGCTGCTGTCTGAAAGTGCGATATCGCTGATG
>JBGVNA010000157.1:0-4808 GCA_045125175.1 Acutalibacteraceae bacterium | reverse complement strand
GCAATTAGCTGTTCACAGCAGAAAATACAATAACTTCCCCATGCGTCCACTAAATTGGAAATCTCCTGCTGACTATATCAAAGCTTTTATCAGCTTCGGCGAGGTTTTCTAATTTTGTAACACATCATTGACAAACCTACATTTTTGCAAAATAAAGATTTATATTCATATCTTGTATTTATATTTACAATGTGTTATAATATATCAAGTTTATTTTGAATTCTTTTGCAAAGGAGTACAAAATGAGATACAGAGAAATGGGGAAAACCGGCGTTGAGGTTTCGGCTCTCGGATTCGGTTGCATGAGATTTCCCACCCTTGAAGGGGAGGACAGCCGCATTGACGAAACAAAGGCAATCGAAATGATTCGCCGCGGAATAGATAACGGAATAAATTATCTTGATACCGCTTATTTTTATCATGGCGGAAGCAGCGAAAAGCTCGTCGGCAAAGCGATTAAAGACGGATACCGCAATTTGGTTTATTTGGCAACCAAGCTTCCTCTCGGCGAGGTTAACTGCGACGAAGATGTTGAAAAGCTGTTCAACACTCAGCTTGAAAGACTCGGTGTTGAGTATGTGGATTTTTATCTTCTTCATGCGGTTAACAATGATTCATGGGAAAATAAGGTTCTCAAATTTGATATTCTTCCCAAGCTTGAAAAGCTTAAGGAGCAGGGCAAAATCAAGCATCTCGGATTTTCTTTCCATGATGATTTGTGGGTGTTCAAGAAAATTATTGATGCCTATGACGGTTTTGAATTCTGCCAGATTCAGCTTAATTATATTGATGTTGATTATCAGGCGGGCATTGAAGGTCTTGAATATGCGGCGTCAAAAGGTCTCGGTGTAATTATTATGGAGCCTCTTCTTGGCGGCAAGCTTGCAAATCCTAACGAAAAAGTTGCCGAAAAGCTTTCAAAAGAAAAAACACCCGTTGAATGGGCGTTCGATTTTCTTTGGAACAGGCCTGAGGTTTCAATGCTTCTCAGCGGCATGGGCAGCATGCAGATGGTCAGCGACAATCTCGGCTATGCAGATAAAGCTCAGCCCGGAATGCTTTCCCGGGAAAATCTTGAAATGCTTTCAGAAGCAAAGCGTGCTTTTGATGAACTTAATCTTGTTCCCTGCACAGGCTGCGAATATTGCATGCCTTGCCCCGAGGGTGTTGAAATTCCCAAGGTTTTTTCAGCTTTTAACAACATAACGACAGGCGGCAGAAGGCTTGTTAAGGAAATATTCCCCGATATTGAATCGAATGCTTCTCTTTGTAAAAAATGCGGTAAATGCGAAAGTGCATGCCCTCAGCATATTAAAATATCGGAAATGCTCAGAAAAGTAAAAAACAGCTTTTGACGAGGTGAGAAAAATGAAAATTCTTTTTCAGGGTGACTCAATAACCGATGCGGACAGAAAACGTGAGGATTGCCATGATTTAGGTAAGGGTTATCCTTTCTATGCAGCAAAATTTATCCGTGAAGAAAATCCCGATATGGATTTTGAATTTATCAATCTCGGTATCAGCGGCAACCAGACTAAAGATCTTGTTGAAAGGCTGCAAAGTGATTTTATCGATATTCAGCCCGACCTTGTTTCAATTCACATCGGCGTTAATGATACATGGCACAGAGCAAGTAACCGCGCATGGCTCGGCAACGATGTTTTTGAGGCAAATTACCGCAAGGTGCTTACAGAGATAAAAGAAAAGACAAGCGCAAAAATTCTGATGATTGAGCAGTTCTTGCTCCCTGTTCCCGATAAAGAATATTTCAGGGCGGATCTCAACGGCAAAATTGATGTTGAGCGCAAGCTTGCAAGAGAATTTGCCGATTATTATATTCCGCTTGACGGTCTTATGGCTCAGGCTTGTGTCGGAACAGATTGCACTCATTGGTCGGCAGACGGAGTTCATCCCAACGAAAACGGCTCTGAATTTATAGGCAGAATTTATGCGGACGCATTCAAAAAAATGATGTTAAAGTAAGGCGAAAAATGAAAGGCGTAAAGAACATTCTGAATTACATTTTTGTAGACGGACTTTCGGGCATGGCGCTCGGTCTGTTTGCAACTCTGATCATAGGAACAATCCTTGAGCAGATAGGCAGCTTCGTTAGCGGAACAATCGGTACATATATTGTTATGGTTGCTGCAGTGGCAAAATCTTTAACCGGCGCAGGAATCGGCGTTGGCATGGCGTTTAAATATAAAATGCCGCCGCTTGTAGGCGTTTCTGCCGCTGTTGCAGGTATGGTCGGTGCTTTCGTATCAAAACTTCTTGCGGGTTATGTTATAACCGATGCCGGCATGCTTTATTCAGGTCCCGGTGACCCGCTTGCCGCATTTATTGCTGCTTTTTTTGCAATTCAGGCAGGCAGCATTGTCAGCGGAAAAACAAAGCTTGATATTCTTCTCACTCCGGCTGTTTCAATTGCAGCGGGTTGTGCGGCAGGTATATTCATTGGTCCGCCGGCATCAAAGGTTACAACATATATCGGAGAAATAATTACATGGGGAATGGAACGTCAGCCCGTAATTATGGGTATTGTTGTTTCGGTTGTTATGGGTATTTGTCTTACTCTTCCCATAAGTTCAGCGGCAATCGGAATTATTCTCGGTCTTTCCGGTATCGCAGGCGGTGCGGCTGTTGTCGGCTGCAGCGCACAGATGGTTGGCTTTGCGGTTGCAAGCTACCGTGAAAATAAGCTCGGCGGTCTGATTGCACAGGGTGTCGGCACCTCGATGCTTCAGATGCCCAATATTGTAAGGCACCCTCAGATATGGATTCCGCCGATAATAACAAGTGCAATCCTCGGCCCGATTTCATCGGCAGTGCTCAAAATGGAATGCTATGCTTCGGGTTCGGGTATGGGTACATCAGGTGTTGTAGGACAGTTTATGACATATTCTGCAATGGTTGATGCAGGTCACGACCCCGCAATTGTTGTAATTGAAATAATTGTTATGCACCTTGTTGCACCTGCAGTTATTACTCTTGCAATTTCAGAATTTATGCGCAAAAAGAAGTGGATAAGCTTCGGTGATATGAAGCTTGAAAATAATTAAAAATAATTTTGGAGGTTATATCATGGCAAAGAAAATAACAGCAATCATTCTTTCTCTTGCGATGCTTCTCACTGCTTTTGCAGTTCCTGCATCGGCAGCAGACGGCACGTCAGACACAGAGCGCGGGTTCTACCGCTTTGTAGACGGCTTGCTTGACGCTGTTGTTTCGGGCATTGCAGCGCTCATCTTTGAGCCCGGCGACTGGGTTGATAAAGATGATTACGAAGCCGAAAACTTCTATGAAGGTCACAGTGCAAACGAATTCATTGATGAGCCTGCGGCGGATGCTGTGTGGTCACTCGGTTATTCAAATGCATCTCTTCTTACAGGCAAAGAGCTTGAAGACGAGCATTATGTAGGCGGCAGCCTTTCTGTTACAAAGAAGCTTGCCACCGATGTAAGAGATGACCAGAAGGTAAGAACAATCGCAATTTCAGATGGCAGAGGCATCAGCATTTTTGCTGTTCTTGATTCATTCGGCCTTGCTAACAATGAAGTAAGAATAATCAGAGAAAAGTTCCAGGCTTATGCAGATGCAAATAATCTTGAAATCACAAGCATCAACATTTCATGCCTTCATCAGCACAGCTGTGTTGATACTTTCGGCCTTAACGGTGATATTATTAATGCACTCTTCACCTCATCAATTAAAAATCTCCTTGGCATGGATGTTCCCAGTGGCAAGAACGAAAACTACATGGAAAACCTCTATAAAGTTACCGTTCAGACAATGGTTGATGCTGTTAAGGATATGAAAGAAGGCGACCTTTATTACGGCAATGTTGATATTACCGAATACATCAAAGATAAGCGCGATCCTCAGGTGTTTGATGGCAATCTCAACAGAATCCGTTTTGTTCCCTATGAAAAGAGCGCAAAGGAAACCTGGCTTATCAACGTTCCCATTCACTGCGTAGGCAACGGTGCTGCAGGCACACTTCTTACGGGAGACTATCCTTATTACATTGAAAAGTATCTCAACGAAAACGAAAATGCAAACTTTATCCAGATTCTCGGCGCAGAGCTTGCAATTACATCAAAATATCCCGATGTTCTTGACGTTGATACCGAAATTTTAAACAAGTATAATGATGAAGGCTATGCACGTATGGCGGCTTACGGTGAGCTTCTTGCAAAGTGCGCTGCATCAATTACAAATGATGAGCCCATTGCTCCCATTCTCAATATCAGATACACAGAAGTTTTTGTTCCCATTGAGAACAGTATTTTCAAGCTTGCAGCAAAGGGCGGTCTTCTCACTAATACCGTTATCAGAGACGGTCTTGCATACGAAACCGTTACTGAAGTAGGTTATGCTGAATTCGGTACAAGTCTTGCTGTTGCAATTATTCCCGGTGAACTTGCTCCCGAAATCGCTTTTGGCGGTGCAATTACTGCAGATGAGTCATGGGACGGAACTGAATGGAATTATACTGCATTTGCAGATGCAACTGACAGAAAGGTTCTTGTGTTTGGTATCACAAACGACCAGATCGGTTACATGATGACTGATAATGACTGGCGTTCATACCTTACCGAAAATGAAGAAATCGTTTCAACAGGTCCTGAAGCAGGTGCGATTATTGCAGAAGCATATCTTACACTTTTCGACGAAATCAACTGATAATTATTTAAGGGGCTGTGTAAAAGCAGCCCCTAAGGTGTTTAAATGAGCATAAGAAATAATTTTAAGCATACGATGGCAGCGAGTTATTTTGGCTATATTACCCAGGCAATAGTCAATAA
>JBGVNA010000156.1:0-19727 GCA_045125175.1 Acutalibacteraceae bacterium | reverse complement strand
ACAAATCTTGTTAAGGGCGCACCTATAACCGTTACAAAGAACAATGTTGCGGACGGCTATGCTCAGGCAGTTATCTGCAACAGCGGAAATGCAAACACCTGCAACGCAAACGGCGTTGAAATTGCAGAGGAAATGTGTGCTCTTGTTTCAAAAGAACTCGGTATCAGCGAAAAGGATATTATCGTTGCATCAACAGGTGTTATCGGTCAGACTCTCGATATAGCTCCGATTGCCGAGGGAATTCCCGCTCTTGTTAAAGAGCTTAAAGCTGACAGTGCTGATGCAGCAGCTGCAATTATGACAACAGATACCGTTGAAAAATGTGTTTCATACTCATTTGAAATCGGCGGCAAGGAATGCAGAATCGGCGGTATTGCCAAAGGCTCGGGCATGATTCATCCCAACATGGCAACAATGCTTGTTTTTGTTACAACAGACTGTGCAATTTCGCAGGCAATGCTTCAGAAGGCTCTCAGTGAGGATGTCAAGTCCTCTTTCAATATGGTCAGCGTTGACGGCGACACCTCGACAAACGACATGGTTTCCGTTATGGCGAACGGTCTTGCAGGCAACGAGGAAATCACTGCAGAGGGTGCGGAATTTAACGAATTCTGCAAGGCTCTCAATGCCGTTACAACCCATCTTTGCCGCATGATTGCAGGTGACGGTGAGGGCGCAACCAAGCTGCTCGAATGCATTGTTGACGGCGCAGCCTCAAAGGAAATCGCGGTTACCGTTTCAAAATCAGTTATCTGCTCATCGCTCTTTAAGGCGGCGATGTTCGGTGCCGATGCAAACTGGGGCAGAGTTCTCTGCGCAATCGGCTACAGCGGTGCTGATGTTGACGTTACAAAGATTGACGTATCTTTTAAATCCGTTGCAGGTCAGGTTGATGTCTGCAAAAATGGCGCAGGCATTGATTTCTCTGAAGAAATCGCAAAGAAAGTTCTTTCAGAAAAAGAAATTCAGGTGCTCATCAGCCTTAACAGCGGCGTTTTCGGCGCAACGGCATGGGGCTGTGATTTAACATATGATTACGTTAAAATCAACGGTGACTACAGAACATAAGGGTGAATTAAAATGGAAATTTCAAATCTTCTCAGAGGTCAGGTGCTTGTTGAAGCGCTTCCCTATATTCAAAAATATTCGGGCAAAATCGTTGTTATAAAATACGGCGGCAACGCAATGATAAACGAAGAGCTGAAAAATGCCGTTATGGGTGATATTGCTCTGCTTTCACTTATTGGCATCAAGGTTGTGCTTGTTCACGGCGGCGGTCCCGAAATCAACGATATGCTTGCAAAAGTAGGCAAAAAGAGCGAGTGGGTAGACGGCTTGCGTGTTACCGATAAGGAAACTGTTGATATCGTTCAGATGGTGCTTGCAGGCAAGGTTAACAAGAGTCTTGTTGCTCTGCTTGGCAGGCTCGGCTGCGATGCAGTGGGTCTTTGCGGTGCAGACGGTCATCTTATCTCAGCAACGGTAAAAGATGAAAGGCTCGGCTTTGTCGGTGAAATCACCGATGTTAACCCTGCTCCCATTCTTGATTTGCTTGAAAAGGGCTATGTTCCCGTTATCTCAACAACCGCTTGTGACAGCGACGGCAACATTTACAATATCAATGCCGATACGGCGGCGGCTAAAATTGCGGCCGCACTCAAGGCTGAAAGCTTTATTTCAATGACGGATATTGCTGGTATATTACGCGATAAGGATGACCCTTCAACCCTTATCCCCAAAATCTATGTCAGCGATATTCCTCAGCTTGTTCACGAAGGCATTATTTCGGGCGGCATGATACCCAAAATTGATTGCTGCGGCGAAGCAATCCGCAGAGGAGTTAATAAAGTGTTTATTCTTGACGGTACGGTTCCGCATTCGCTGCTGATTGAAATATTGACAGACGAAGGCCTCGGAACAATGTTTGTTCAGGGATAAGAAAGAAGGCAAAAACATGGCAATATTTGAAACAGATAAACAGTATGTTGCGGGCACATATGCCCGTTTCCCCGTCGAGCTTTCAGAGGGCAACGGCTCTTTGCTTTACGGCGAGGACGATAAGGAATATATAGACCTCGGCAGCGGCATTGCCGTTAACACATTCGGCGCTGCAGACGGCGAATGGCTTGAAGCAGTCACCGTTCAGGCATCCATGCTCGGTCACACCTCAAATCTCTATTACACAAAGCCCTGCGCAGAGCTTGCAAAAATGCTTTGCGAAAGAACGGGCATGAAGAAGGTTTTCTTCTCCAACTCAGGCGCAGAAGCCAATGAATGTGCCATTAAAACTGCACGCCTTTGGGCACTTAAAAATAAGGGTGAGGGCAATTCAACTATTATCACCCTCAAAAACAGCTTCCACGGCAGAACAATAACAACCCTTGCTGCAACCGGTCAGGATAATTTCCACACCGATTTCGGACCTTTTACCGAGGGCTTTGTTTATGCCGAGGCAAACAACCTTGATTCCGTTAAAGAGCTTGCGGATGCCAACAACTGCGCCGCAATCATGATGGAAACAATTCAGGGCGAGGGCGGTGTTCTTCCTCTTACCGATGAATTTGTCAAGGGTGTTTTTGAAATCGCAAAAGAGAAAAATATGCTCGTTATCATTGACGAGGTACAGACGGGTAACGGCAGAACAGGCAAGCTTTACAGCTATATGCACTACGGCGTAATGCCCGATATCGTTTCAACCGCAAAGGGTCTTGCAGGCGGTCTGCCTCTCGGCTGCACAATGCTCGGTGAAAAGGTGCAGGATGTTCTCACTCCCGGCAGCCACGGCTCAACCTTCGGCGGCAACCCAATCTGCTGCGCAGGTGCAATCAGCATTCTTTCAAGAATAGATGATAATCTTCTCACAGATGTTACAAAGAAGAGCGAATATATTGTTTCAAGACTCTCTAAGTGCGAAAAGGTGAAGAGTGTTTCGGGCAAGGGATTTATGCTCGGCATTGAATGCGAAAAGCCCGCCAAGGAAGTTATTGCGTCTGCAATGGAAAAGGGTGTTCTCGTTCTCAGCGCAAAAACAAAGGTGCGCCTTCTTCCGCCCCTTAATATTCCCTTTGAGCTTCTTGAAGACGCAATGGATAAGCTTATCGAAGCAATTGAAGAATAAACAAAAACACCGTATGAAAAAATTCATACGGTGTAATTTTATGTTGCGATGATATACCCCATCGGAAACGGTTCAACCTCGGGGCAGTCTGTCATGGTTTTGAGCACAAGATAAAATATGAAATCTCTCGGCTCATAGCCGTTGCGTGTTTCCCAATCTCTGAGATGAATCTGCGCCCTGAGCAATGTTATGAGGTCTCCGTTTTCGTCGGCATATGACTGTGTGTGAACATAGTCAAAGTCAGGCAGGCGGTATCTTTCGGCATATTCCTCAAGGGTTTCGTCATCCTGCATAATGCAGATTCGGTCATTCTCCAAGAGCCACTTACAAAGTCGGAGCTTGAATTCCCATTCGCTGAGTATATCCGAAACCATGGTTAAATTCCAAGCTTCTTGCAGCAATCGGCAACGATTTTCTGCATTTCGGGCATCTTCTTTTCGATATCGGCAACGAGGGCAAACTGCGTGCGGCATCTGACGAGATTATGCTCGGGATAAGCGGTTTTGAAGTAAATATCGCCGTTGATGAAATCGGCGAGGAAGCGCATTCCGCATTCGAAAGTCATAAGTTTTGAAGAAAATGCAAGCTGATTGATTTCCTCTGCGGTCAGGCTTTTGCCTGCGGCGGAAAGATAGCCCTCGGTGTAAGTCTTAAAATGTTCAAGGCTGAGCGAAACCTTTGAAACATCTTTTTCATCCTCTGCGGCTGTGTTTGCGCCGAAACGGATGCTGTCGCCGAAATCGTAGAGAGAAAGGCCGGGCATAACCGTGTCAAGGTCAACAACGCAGATTCCCTCATTTGTTTCGTTATCGAACATAACGTTGTTGAGCTTTGTGTCGTTGTGGGTAACTCTGAGGGGCAGCTTTCCTGCATCAAGCAGGTCAAGAAGCACAGAGCAGTCTGCTTCACGGGCAAGAACAAAATCAATTTCTTCCTTAACCTGCTCCGCTCTGCCTGAAAGATTATCAGCAACTGCCTTTTTGAAATCGGCAAATCTTGAAACGGTGTTGTGAAAGTTAGGGATTGTTTCTGTTAAACCTTCAATAGGGTAGTCTGCAAGCATCTGCTGAAATCTGCCGAAAGCTTTTGCAGCGTTATAAAAGGTTTCTTCGCTGTCAACGCACTGGCAGGAGTGGGCATCATAAATGAAGTTATAGCATCTCCAGCAGCGGCCTTCAGTGTCGATATAAAAAGGTTTTCCGTCTTTTGCAGGGTAAACGCAGAGGCATTCCCTTTTAGCATCTCCGCCGTTTTCGGCTACCTTTTTCTGCATATGAGCCGTAACGCCCATAACATTGTTCATAAGCCCCTCGTGGTCTTTGAAAACATAGGTATTAAGCTCCTGCACAAGGTATCTGTTAAGCTCTCCGTTTTCTGCACGGAAATCAAATCTATATGTGTTGTTGATATGACCGTCGTGAAGCTGGGTTACGTTTTCAAGCTCACCGTCAAAGGTGAAAGCTTCAAGAAGTTCGGTAACATTATTGAGATTTTCCATTTTATTCAGACCTTTCTGAAAACTATTGTGCCGAAGCAGTCGGGGTTATGAAACCCAAGCCCGGCAGTTGTGACGGGGAAATAAGCTCCGTAATGCGGAGTGACCGATGAATCGGCGCATTTATAAAAATTACCTTTTATGTTGCATTCGTGAACGGTGAAATCTGTTCCGTAAAGTTCAGATATGAATTTTTCGGGAAGAATAATTTCATATCCCCATGCGGTTTCGCCGTCTTCTTCGATTTCCATGGGATAAATCACAGGCTCAAGGTCGGTTAATTCCTTGATAAACTGTCTGTCATCTCGCTTTTCGCCAATCTGCGAAAGATAAACGCCTTTGGGGTTGACCTCAAAATTAACATATCTTTTATCGCCATTAACGGGCATAAGAAAAAGTTCAAGGCAGCTGTCGGTATAAACAGGGTCATCACGCTTTGAGCATTCGCAGCGGATATTTTTTTCAAATGACCACAGCAGGGCATGAATTCCCTCTTTTTCAACGCCAAACAGAGCGGCGTAGTTCTCGGGGCGAGAATATCCGTCCTTTTCCCAATGAAAGGAATTTATTGCCGCAACGGGAAAGTTTTTTGCCTCTGCGGCAGATTTATAAATCGGAGCAATGTATTCCAAAATATCCCTCCGTGTTATTTATATTATTAAAACATTATACTATAACCGTACCGAATAGTCAACAAATAAAAAACGGAGCATGGCAGATCCATGCTCCGCAAATCTTATCTGATTACATAGCCTCAACGATAGCTTTTGTATCTCTTGCAATAACAAGCTCTTCGTTGGTGGGAAGAACATAAACCTTAACCTTTGAGTTTGCGGTTGAGATTTCGCCTTCCTTACCTCTTCTCATGATTTCGTTTGCTTCTGCATCAAGCTCAACGCCGAGATATGAAAGGTTGTTACAAACGTCTGCGCGAAGGTCGATAGTGTTTTCGCCGATACCGCCTGTGAATACGATAGCATCAACGCCGTCCATAGCTGCAACGTAGCTGCCGATGAGCTTGCGAACCTGATATTTCTGAATGCTTCTTGCAAGATGTGCTCTTTCGTTGCCGTCTGCTTCTGCGGCTGAAACGTCTCTGTCGTCGCTGCCTACGCCTGAAATGCCGAGAACACCTGACTTTTTATTGAGAATTGTGTCTGTTTCAGCGGGTGTCCAGCCTTCCTTCTGCTGAAGGTATGTAATAACAGAGGGGTCAACAGCGCCGCAGCGTGTGCCCATGATGAAGCCGTCGAGGGGAGTAAGACCCATGCTTGTGTCGATGCACTTGCCGCCCTTAACAGCGGTGATTGATGAGCCGTTGCCGAGGTGGCAGGTAACAATCTTGAGGTCCTTGATATCCTTGCCCATAACCTCTGCGCAGCGTGCGCTTACGAAGCGGTGAGATGTGCCGTGGAAGCCGTAGCGGCGGATAGCATACTTTTCATAGTATTCATAGGGGATGGGGAACATATATGCTTCTGCAGGCATTGTTGAATGGAATGCATTGTCAAAAACAACAACCTGAGGAACATTTTCGCCGAAAACGTCAACACATGCTCTTATACCCTGAATGTGTGCGGGGTTGTGAAGAGGAGCAAGGTCGCAGAGGCTTTCGATGCCCTTGATAACTTCGTCCGTAACAAGTGTGCTTTCTTTGAAAAGAGAACCGCCCTGAACAATTCTGTGGCCGATAGCTGAAATTTCAGCAAGGCTGTCAATAACCTTTGCATCGCCTTCGGTAAGAACCTTCTTAACCTCAAGGAAAGCTGTTGTGTGGTTGGGGAAATCAACGTTATACTCGAACTTGCGTCCGTCAGCGGTTGAACCGCCGATTTTGCCGTCAACGCCGATTCTTTCGCAGTTGCCCTTTGCAATCATGCTTTCGGTATCCATATCGAAAAGCTGATACTTAAGAGATGAGCTTCCGCAGTTAATAACAAGAATTTTCAATTTTAACACTCCTAATCAGTGAATATTTGCTTGATTTGTTGTCATAACTGTTATATTATATATCTATCAAAGAAATTTTTCAAGTATTTTATTGTAAGAAAGGCAGAATTATGCTTGTAGCGGGAATTATAGCCGAATATAACCCTTTTCATAACGGCCATGCTATGCTTGTTGAAAAAGCAAGGGCAGCGGGTGCAACGCATGTTGTTGCCGTTATGAGCGGCAATTTTGTTCAGAGGGGAGAGCCTGCGGTTTTTTATCATTCTGCAAGAGCAAGTGCAGCTCTTGCAGGCGGTGTTGACCTTGTTCTTCAGCTTCCTGTTCCGTATGCCGTTTCGGGCGCACAGAGCTTTTCAAGAGCGGGTGTGGAAATCCTTGACAGTATCGGCTGCGATTGGCTTGTTTTCGGAAGTGAGTGCGGCGATGCCGAAAAAACAGTGAAAACCGCAGATATAATTTACAGCGACGAGATTAAAACTTTGCTTGCAGACGAGTTGAAAAAAGGCGTATCATTTGCAACAGCAAGGGAAAATGCACTGCGCATGATAAACCCCGAATGTGCCGAAATTATCAAAAGCCCCAACAACATTCTCGGTGTTGAGTATGCTGCGGCAATTAAGAGGATAAACAGCGTAATGAAACCCGTTACGTTTGAACGAATGGGTGCGGAACACGATTCATCGGCTTCAATCGGAAATATCGCATCTGCATCTCTTATCAGAGAAAGAATTCTCAGCGGCGGAGAATGGCAGAATTTTGTGCCCGATGCAAAAGTTTATACAAGCTGTGAAGCTGCCGATATAAAGAATATTGAAAGAGCCATACTGTATAAAATACGAACAGCAGGCAGAGAAGAGCTTTCAAAAGCACCCGATGTAAGCGAAGGAATAGAAAACAGAATTCTTGCGGCGTCGCAGCAGGCAAACAGCCTTGACGAATTGTATATGCTCGCAAAAACAAAAAGATATTCACATGCACGCATAAGAAGAATTATAATCAATAATTTTCTCGGTATTACCGCAGAGGATCTGAGCATGCCCGTTCCGTATATCAGGGTAACGGGTTTTAACGGCAGGGGAGCAGAGCTTATCAGAAAAGCGAAAGGCAGATTGCCTGTTATAACCAAGGCGGCGGATATTGCAGATCTCGGAGATGATTCACAGCGTATTTTTTCCTTGGAATGCAGGGCAGGGGATATCTATGCTCTGTGTTTTGATAAAGTAAAACCTTGCGGTGACGAAAAAAGCGTAAAACCAATAATAATACGTTAAAAAAGGCGGTGATTATTTTAAATCACCGCTTATTTTTGAGTCAAAAAATAAACACTCGGACGAGTTGTTAAAAAATATAGTCAAATTAAACAAAATCAGAAAAAATATGCATAAAAATCAAATTGATTAAACGTAAAATTTCGTATGATTGCACAAACTTATAAAAACATGCTTGACAATTTGACTTATCAAGATTATAATGCTATCCTGCATATTATAATGGAATTTATTGTCTTATAATTAAAAAAATATTGCGCATTTTTTATAATTATAGGCGTTAATTTCGGCAATAAAATTCGGCTTTTCCGCCATGGAAACGGAAGATTTAAAGAAACGGAGTGATTTAGCCTAATGCTGAAAATGAATCCCGTTAAAAGAGGAAGCTGCACAAGAATGAGCTTCGGAAAAATCAACGAGGTTATGGATATGCCCAACCTCATTGAAATCCAGAAGGCTTCCTACAAATGGTTCATCGAAACAGGCCTCAAGGAGGTATTTCGTGATACTGCGGACATCACGGATTACACAGGCAACTGGGTGCTCAGCTTTGTTGACTACAGAATGGATGACAAGCCCAAGTACTCGGTTCGCGAATGCAAGGAGCGTGACGCAACATATGCGGCTCCCATGAGAGTTACCGTTCGCTTGCAGAACAAAGAAACAGGCATCATCAAAGAGTCTGAAGTCTACATGGGTGATTTCCCCATCATGACCGAGAGCGGAACATTTGTTATCAACGGCGCAGAGAGAGTTATTGTTTCTCAGCTCGTTCGTTCCCCCGGTGTTTACTACGGAATGACCCACGACAAGACAGGTATCGAGCTCTACACAAGCACCATCAACCCCAACAGAGGTGCGTGGCTTGAATACGAAACCGATGCCAACGACATTTTCTATGTCCGTATCGACAAGAACAGAAAAATCTACATCACTGCGTTTATCCGTGCGCTGGGTCTGAGCTCAAACGACGATATCCGCCGCTTCTTCGGCGAGGATAACAAGCTTGAAGCCACCATGGAAAAGGATGAAACAAGGAACACCGAAGAAGCTTTGATGGAAGTGTTCAAAAAGCTTCGCCCCGGCGAGCCTGTTACTCTTGAATCCGCTCAGCAGCATATCGACAATCTTTTCTTTGATCCCCACAGATATGATATTTCCAGGGTAGGCCGCTATAAATACAACAAGAAGCTTTCAATGCTCAACAGACTTCCCGGCTGCACTGTTGCTCAGCCCGTTATCTCCGAATACACAGGCGAGCTTCTTGCAGAGCCCGGCGAAGTGCTCACAAAGCAGAAGGCTCTTGAAATTGAGAATGCAGGCGTTATGAAGGTTGTTGTTGCCTGCGAGGACGGCAGCGAGCTGTTCGTTATCTCAAACGGCATGGTTTATGCTGACGCAATTCTTCCTGCCGACATCACAAAGGCAGAGCTTGATGAAATCGGCATCAACGAAAAGGTACGTTACTCCGTTCTTCACGAGGTTATCGAGAAGTGCGGCGATGATAAAGCAGCTCTTCTTGCAGAAATGGCAGAACGCTGCGATGATCTTATTCCCAAGCACATCATTGTTGACGATATCTTCGCATCTGTCAACTATGTCAACTGCCTTACCAAGCGTGTAGGTACGGTTGACGATATTGACCATCTGGGCAACAGAAGAATCCGCTGCGTAGGCGAATTGCTTCAGAATCAGTTCAGAATCGGTCTTGCAAGAATGGAAAGAGTAGTCCGCGAAAGAATGGCTATCCAGGCTCAGGAAGATGAAGATAAGATTACTCCGCAGACTCTTATCAACATCCGTCCCGTAATGGTTGCTATCAAGGAGTTCTTCGGTTCATCACCCCTTTCACAGTTCAGGGATCAGACCAACCCCCTTGCAGAGCTTACTCATAAGCGCCGTCTTTCAGCTCTCGGCCCCGGCGGTCTTTCACGAGACAGAGCAGGTTTCGAGGTTCGTGACGTTCACTACTCACACTACGGCAGAATGTGCCCCATTGAGACCCCCGAAGGTCCCAACATCGGCCTTATCTCCTACCTTGCAACATTCGCAAGAATCAACGAGTACGGCTTTATCGAGGCTCCCTACAGAAAGATAGACAAAGAAACAGGCAGAGTTCTTGACGAAGTTGAATATATGACTGCTGACACCGAAGACGATTTCATCGTTGCACAGGCTAATGAGGCTCTTGATGAAAACAGCTGCTTTGTCAGACAGAAGATTACCGCAAGATACAGAGATGAATTCATCGAAATCGACCGTTCAAGAGTTGATTATATGGATATCTCACCCAAGATGGTTGTTTCGGTTGCTACCGCAATGATTCCTTTCCTTGAAAACGACGACGCAAACCGTGCTCTCATGGGTTCAAACATGCAGCGTCAGGCAGTTCCTCTGCTCAAGACCTGCGCTCCCATCGTTGGTACAGGTATGGAATATAAGGCTGCGGTTGACTCGGGCGTAACAGTCCTTGCAAAGCAGGCAGGTACCGTTACCAAGGTCAGTGCAGACAGCATCGATATCAAGAACGATGACGGCACAAGCAACCACTATGAGCTTATCAAGTTCATGCGCTCCAACCAGGGTACATGCATCAATCAGCGACCCATCGTTACAGCCGGCCAGAAGGTTCAGGCAGGCGAAGTTATCGCAGACGGTCCCGCAACAGACCACGGCGAAATCAGCCTCGGCAAGAACGCACTCGTAGGCTTCATGACATGGGAAGGCTATAATTACGAAGATGCTGTTCTTATCAACGAAAAGCTTGTTCGTGACGATGTTTACACATCGGTTCACATTGAAGAATATGAAACCGAAGCGAGAGATACAAAGCTTGGCCCCGAAGAAATCACAAGAGATATTCCCAACGTCGGTGAGGATGCTCTCGGTAACCTTGACGAGCGAGGAATTATCAGAATCGGTGCAGAGGTTCATTCAGGCGATATCCTTGTAGGTAAGGTAACACCCAAGGGCGAAACCGAGCTTACCGCAGAAGAAAGACTTCTTCGTGCAATCTTCGGCGAAAAGGCAAAGGAAGTAAGAGATACTTCACTTAAAGTTCCCCACGGCGAATACGGCATCGTTGTTAACGTTGAAGTATTCACAAGAGAAAACAGCGATGAGCTGTCACCCGGCGTAAACAAGGTTGTTCGCTGCTATATCGCTCAGAAGCGTAAGCTTTCAGTCGGTGATAAGATGGCGGGCCGCCATGGTAACAAGGGCGTTGTTTCAAGAATTCTTCCCCAGGAAGATATGCCCTTCCTTCCCGACGGCACACCCCTTGATATAGTTCTTAACCCCCTCGGCGTTCCTTCCCGAATGAATATCGGTCAGGTTCTTGAAGTTCACCTCGGCTTTGCTGCGAGAAATCTCGGAATCAATGTTATGACTCCCGTTTTCGACGGTGCGCATGAGGAAGATATTACCGAAGCATTCAAAGAAGCTAACCGTATTGCAATGGAAAAGGCTGAAAAGGAAGCTGCAGAAAAGGGCATTGAATTTGATCCCTCAACAGTTCCTCAGCTCCGCCTTGACTGTAAGTCAATCCTTACAGACGGCAGAACAGGCCGCCAGTTTGATAACCCCGTAACAGTCGGTGTCATGTATTACCTTAAGCTTCATCACCTTGTTGACGATAAGATTCATGCTCGTTCAACAGGTCCTTACTCACTTGTTACTCAGCAGCCCCTGGGCGGTAAAGCTCAGTTCGGCGGTCAGCGTTTCGGTGAAATGGAAGTTTGGGCACTTGAAGCTTACGGCGCAGCTTATACACTTCAGGAAATTCTTACTGTTAAGTCCGATGACGTTGTGGGCAGAGTTAAAACCTACGAAGCAATCGTTAAGGGCAAGAATGTTCCCACCCCCGGCGTTCCCGAATCCTTCAAGGTTCTTATTAAAGAGCTTCAGGCTTTGGCACTCGATATCAAGGTTCTCGATGAGAACAACGAAGAAATCGATCTCCGTCAGTCATTTGACAATGACGATGTAGGCTTTGTTTCGGATGACAAGGCATTCCAGAGTGTCAATGACGCAGAGCAGAGCGACGAGTTCATGATTGACGAGGACAGCGAAGACAATGACATTTTCATCAGAGATCTTGGCGACGATGATGATTATGCCGACATGCAGGATGATATGGGCGTTGAAGATTACGGCCTTGATTTTGAATCCTCGGAGGACGATTATGAATAATCGCCATTTCCAAAAAACTAACGGAAGGGGCATCGTTTAATGGAAAATATTGAAGCAAACAGCAATCTTACATTTGAATCCATAAAAATCGGTCTTGCTTCACCCGACCAGATAAGAGAATGGTCATACGGTGAGGTCAAAAAGCCCGAAACCATAAATTACAGAACACTTAAGCCCGAAAAGGACGGCCTTTTCTGCGAAAAGATTTTCGGCCCACAGAAGGACTGGGAATGCCATTGCGGAAAGTATAAGAGAATCCGTTATAAGGGCAAAGTCTGCGAACGCTGCGGCGTTGAAATAACAAGAGCGAAGGTCCGCCGTGAAAGAATGGGCCATATCGAGCTTGCAACCCCCGTTTCGCATATCTGGTATTTCAAGGGTATTCCCTCAAGAATGGGACTTATCCTTGATATATCCCCCAGAGATCTTGAAAAGGTTCTCTACTTTGCAAAGCACATAGTTATCGATCCCGGCGACACACCGCTTGAGAAATATCAGACTCTTGAAGAGAAGGATTACGAAGAGTACAGACTTCGCTACGAGGATGATTTCAAGGCAGGTATGGGTGCAGAAGCAATCAAGGAATTGCTTGCTGAAATTGATCTTGACGAGCTTTCGGCAAAGCTGAAAGACGAAATGGAAACAGCATCGGGTCAGAAGAAAGCAAAGGCTCTTAAACGCCTTGAAGTTGTTGAGGCTTTCAGACAGTCAGGCAACAGACCCGAATGGATGATTCTTGACGTTATTCCCGTAATTCCGCCCGAAATCAGACCCATGGTTCAGCTTGAAGGCGGCAGATTTGCAACATCTGACCTTAATGACCTTTACAGACGTGTTATCAACAGAAACAACCGTCTTGCAAAGCTCATGGAGCTTGGTTCACCCGATATAATTATCAGAAACGAAAAGAGAATGCTTCAGGAGGCTGTTGACGCCCTTATCGATAATGGCAGACGCGGCAGACCCGTAACAGGTCCCAACAACAGAGCTCTCAAGTCACTTTCCGATATGCTTAAGGGTAAGCAGGGCCGTGTCAGACAGAACCTTCTCGGTTAGCGTGTTGTCTACTCAGCCCGTTCGGTTATCGTTGTTGGTCCCGAGCTTAAGCTTTACCAGTGCGGTCTTCCCAAGGAAATGGCACTTGAGCTTTTCAAGCCTTTCGTTATGAAGCGCCTTGTTGAAACCGAGGTTGCAGGTAACGTTAAGTCAGCCCGTAAGATGGTTGAACGTTCAAATCCCGTTGTTTGGGATGCACTTGAAGTTGTTATCAAGGATCACCCCGTTATGCTGAACCGTGCTCCCACGCTTCACAGACTCGGTATCCAGGCTTTCGAGCCTGTTCTTGTTGAAGGCAGAGCCATCAGACTTCATCCCCTCGTATGTACAGCTTTCAACGCTGACTTCGACGGTGACCAGATGGCTGTTCACGTTCCTCTTTCGGCAGAAGCACAGGCAGAAGCAAGATTCCTCATGCTCGCTGCAAACAACCTGCTCAAGCCTTCAGACGGACGTCCCGTTGCAGTTCCCACACAGGATATGATTCTGGGTTCATATTATCTTACAATGGTTAACGATAATAATCCCGAAAACTCAGATTATAATCCCGAAAATCCCTATGAACCCGGTGCCGCAAGAGAAGCCAAGGACGAAAACGGTAACGTTATCCTTGACGAAAACGGCGAAAGAGTTCTTATTTATAACACATACACAAGCGTTGATGAAGCGATGATGGCTTATGATGAAGGCGATATCGGTCTTCACGTAAACATCAGAATCCGCATGTCAAAGGAAGTTAACGGTGAAACCGTTACTCAGCTTGTAAAAACAACCCTCGGCAAGGTTATCTTCAATAATCCCGTTCCTCAGGATCTCGGATTTATTGACAGAAGCAAGCCCGAAAATCTCTTCACTCCCGAAGTTGATGTTCTCGTTAACAAGAAGATGCTCGGTAAGATTATTGACCGCTGCATCAAGGTTCACGGAACAGCAGTTGCAGCCGATGTGCTTGATAAGATTAAGGCACAGGGCTACAGATATTCAACACGAAGCGGTATCACGGTTGCTGTTATCGACGCAACAATTCCTCCCAAGAAGAAGGAGCTTCTCGAAATCGCCGAGAAGAAGGTTGCAAAGATTACAAGAAACTACGAAAGAGGTCTTATTACCAACGACGAGCGTTCAGATGAGGTTATCAGAGCATGGGATGAATGCACCAAGGAAGTTTCCGCAGAGCTTAAGAAGAACTTCAAGAAGTTCAATCCCATCAACATGATGCTTGATTCCGGTGCCCGAGGTAATGACTCACAGCTTCGTCAGCTTGCAGGTATGCGCGGTCTTATCGCTAACACTGCAGGTAAAACAATCGAGGTTCCCATCAAGGCTAACTACCGTGAAGGCCTCAACATTTCAGAATACTTCATTTCATCCCGTGGTGCCCGTAAAGGTCTTGCCGATACGGCTCTGCGTACGGCTGACTCGGGTTATCTTACCCGTCGTCTTGTTGACGTTTCACAGGATGTTATTATCCGCCAGGAAGACTGCCATTGCACAGAGGGTATTAATGTATATGATATTTATGACGGCGATCCCAAGTTCGGCGGCAGAAAGATTGTAGGCCTTGCAGAAAGACTTACAGGCAGATTCCTCCTTGAGGATTATATTGATCCCGCAACAGGCGAGCTTCTTGCATCCAAGGATGTTATGATGACAGACGTTGTTGCCGAAAAGGTCGCAGCAAGCGTTCAGAGCGAAACAGATAAGAAGATTGCCGCAGGCGAGCTTCCCGAAGGTGCAAAGGCACAGATCAAGATTCGTTCACTTCTTTCATGCTGCTCAGAGCATGGCGTATGTATCAAGTGCTACGGTGCTAACCTTGCAACAGGTGACCCCGTAACAGTCGGTGAAGCAGTCGGTATCATCGCTGCTCAGTCCATCGGTGAACCCGGTACTCAGCTTACAATGAGAACCTTCCACACCGGCGGTGCTGCTGACCAGTCCGATATTACAACCGGTCTTCCCAGAATTGAAGAGCTCTTTGAAGCACGTAAGCCCAAGATGCTTGCTATCATGAGCGAAATCGACGGCGTTGTTTCATTCAGAGAAATCAAGAAGAGCCAGCACGTTGTTGTTACAGGCGACGATGGCGACGAAAAGACCTATCTCATTCCTTATGGCTTCCGCCTTAAGGTTGAAGAAGGACAGCGTATTTCAAAGGGTGCTCAGCTCACCGAAGGTGCGCAGAATCCTCATGATATTCTTGCTATCCTTGGCGTTGAAGCTGTTCATGATTATCTTATCAGAGAAGTTCAGAGAACCTACCGTATGCAGGGTGTTGATATCAACGATAAGCATATCGAGGTTATCGTTCGTCAGATGATGAGAAAGGTCAGAGTTGCAGATGAGGGCGCATCAAAGTTCCTTCCCGGAACTGTTGTTGAAAAGATGGAATTCCGTCTTGAAAATGAACGTATCATCAAAGAAGCTGCAGAAGCAGGCGAAGAACCCAAGGTTGCAACCTGCATTCCCACTCTTATGGGTATTACCAAGGCTTCTCTTGCAACAGACTCATTCCTTTCGGCTGCTTCCTTCCAGGAAACAACCAGAGTTCTCACCGATGCAGCTATCAAGGGCAAGGTTGACCCGCTTATCGGTCTTAAAGAGAACGTTATCATCGGCAAGCTGCTTCCCTCCGGTACAGGTATGAAGTGCTACAACAATGTTGAAGTATATCCCACAGGAAATACAGGCAATATTGCTGAAAATGCCGAGTGATTTTTGTAGAAAGTGTTGACAAACTGAGTTAACATGTGATAAAATACAAAATTGTGGTGTCCGAAACTCCTGCACTTGAGAAAGTGCGGGGTTTCGTCACGATATAAATTCTTAAGAAAGGAGAGAGTTTATTGCCTACCTTTAACCAGCTTGTTCGTAACGGCAGAGAAACACTTGTGAAGAAGCCCAAGGCTCCCGCACTCCTCAAGGGTCTGAACTCAAAGAAGAATGTTCTTACAGATCAGGATTCACCCCAGAAGCGCGGCGTTTGCACCGCTGTTAAGACTGCAACCCCCAAAAAGCCCAACTCAGCACTTCGTAAGATTGCCAGAGTTCGTCTTACAAACGGCATTGAGGTTTCAGCTTATATCCCCGGTGTTGGTCATAACCTCCAGGAGCACTCAGTTGTTCTTATCAGAGGCGGCCGTGTTAAGGACCTTCCCGGTGTGCGTTACCACATCATCCGCGGTACACTTGATACCCAGGGCGTTAACGGCAGAATGCAGAGCCGTTCGAAGTACGGCGCAAAGCGTCCCAAGGCAGCAAAGAAATAATTACCGCACCCCATTTAACTGAGACAAATCTTCTTGCAGGCTGAAAAAGCAAAATGCTTTTCTTCCAATGCAAGGGTATATTATATATAAATAGTATGCCTCTGCGTTGGCGCCACGGGAATTTGTCACTCGAGTACCTATGATATCATTACTATGAAGGAGGGAAGCGAAGTGCCAAGAAGAGGCAATATCGCAAAACGTGAAGTTTTGCCTGATCCGCTTTACAACTCAAAGCTCGTAACCCGTCTCATCAATAACGTTATGTATGACGGTAAGAAGGGCGTAGCTCAGAAGATCGTATATGATGCTTTTGAGATTATTAAGGAAAAAACAGGAAAAGAACCCCTTGAGGTTTTCGAGGCAGCAATGGAAAATGTTATGCCCGTTCTCGAAGTTAAGGCTCGCCGTGTAGGCGGTGCTACCTATCAGGTGCCCATGGAGGTTCGCCCCGAGAGAAGACAGACTCTCGGTCTTCGTTGGATCACAACCTACAGCCGTCTTCGTTCAGAAAGAACAATGAAGGAAAGACTTGCCAACGAAATCATTGATGCTACCAACTCAACAGGTTCAGCATTCAAGAAGCGTGAAGATACTCACAAGATGGCAGAAGCCAACAAGGCATTTGCACATTTCAGATGGTAATCTGCGCATAATATATTTTACTAAAATTTTTCGGAGGTTCATATGCCAAGACAGGTATCTCTTGAGATGACCAGAAACATTGGTATTATGGCTCACATTGACGCCGGCAAAACAACCACAACCGAGCGTATCCTGTTCTACACAGGTAAAACTCATAAGATTGGCGAAACACACGATGGCGCCGCTACCATGGACTGGATGGAGCAGGAGCAGGAGCGTGGTATTACCATCACATCCGCTGCTACAACCTGTTTCTGGAAGGACCACCGTGTTAACATCATCGACACCCCGGGTCACGTTGACTTCACTGTTGAGGTTGAGCGTTCACTCAGAGTTCTTGATGGTTCCGTAACGGTTCTTTGCGCAAAGGGCGGCGTTGAGCCCCAGTCCGAAACTGTTTGGAGACAGGCGGACAAGTACCATGTTCCCAGAATGGTCTATGTTAATAAGATGGACATCATGGGCGCAGATTTCTATCGCGTCGTAGAAATGATGAAAGAACGACTTAAGTGTAATGCTGTACCCATTCAGCTCCCCATCGGCGCAGAGTCGGATTTCAAAGGAATTATCGACCTTGTTATCATGAAGGCTTACTACTATAATGATGATAAGGGTATCAACGTAACAGTTGAAGATATTCCCGATGATATGAAGGAAATTGCTCAGAAGTATCATGATGAACTTATTGAGCATGTTGCTGAGCAGGACGATGCTCTCCTCGAGAAGTTCTTCGAGGGCGAAGAGCTCACTCTTGAAGAAATCAAGACCTGCATCAGAAAGGCAACTATTGCAAACACAATGGTTCCCGTTGTTTGCGGTACTTCATACCGTAACAAGGGCGTTCAGCTCCTGCTTGACGCTGTTGTAGATTATATGCCCGCTCCTACAGATATCGAAGCAATCAAGGGCATCAATCCCGATACAGAAGAAGAGGAAGTAAGACATTCTTCAGACGATGAGCCTTTCTCAGCTCTCGCATTCAAGATTGCTACTGACCCCTTCGTTGGTAAGCTTTGCTTCTTCAGAGTTTATTCGGGTAAGGTTGATACAGGTGCTTCTGTATACAACTCAACAAAGGATACTAACGAGCGTATGGGTAGAATCCTGCAGATGCACTCCAACCACAGACAGGATATCGATACCTGCTATGCAGGTGATATCGCTGCTTGCGTTGGCGTTAAGCAGACAACAACAGGTGATACTCTTTGCGATCCCAAGCATCCTATTATCCTTGAATCAATGGAATTCCCCGAGCCCGTTATCAGAGTTGCCATCGAGCCCAAGACCAAAGCAGGTCAGGAAAAGATGGGTATTGCTCTTGCAAAGCTCGCAGAAGAGGATCCTACATTCAAGTGCTACACTGATGAAGAAACAGGCCAGACAATTATCGCCGGTATGGGTGAGCTTCACCTTGAAATCATCGTTGACAGACTTCTTCGTGAATTCAAAGTTGAAGCTAACGTAGGTCAGCCTCAGGTTGCTTACCGTGAAACCATCACTCAGGCTGCTGACACAGATACCAAGTATTCACGTCAGTCAGGCGGTAAGGGTCAGTACGGTCATGTTAAGATGAGAATTGAACCCAACCCTGAAAAGGGTTACGAGTTCGTGAACGCCGTAACCGGCGGTGCCATTCCCAAGGAATTCATCGAGCCCGTTAACCAGGGTATTCAGGGCGCTATGCAGAATGGTGTCCTGGCCGGCTACAACGTAGTTGACGTT
Organism: Acutalibacteraceae bacterium; assembly: GCA_045125175.1. GTDB lineage: Bacteria > Bacillota > Clostridia > Oscillospirales > Acutalibacteraceae > CAG-177. Next base: position 1,016 of record JBGVNA010000156.1, on the reverse strand, counting down.
AAGGTAACACTTTACGACGGTTCATATCACGAAGTTGACTCTTCGGAAATGGCCTTCAAGATTGCCGCATCAATGGCATTCAAGGATGCTATGAAGAAGGCTGCTCCCATCCTTATGGAGCCCATCATGAAAACCGCAGTTATCGTTCCCGATGATTACATGGGTGACGTTATCGGTGATATCAACTCACGCCGCGGTATGATTCAGGGCACAGAATCAAGAATGGGTGCTGTTCAGATCAACGCAAACATTCCGCTGTCAAACATGTTCGGTTACGCTACAGCTCTCCGTTCAAGAACTCAGGGCCGCGGCCAGTATGCTATGGAGCCCAGCCACTACGCTGAAGTTCCCAAGTCAATTGCCGAAAAAGTTATCAGCGAAAGATAAATTTTTAAAAAAGGCTTGAAATTTAAGCCTATAGTTGTTACAATGAAACCATGCATGAGCATGGAAAAATAATTTGCTTATTTAAAAGGGAGGAAAATACCAATGGCAAAGGCAAAATTCGAACGTAATAAGCCCCACGTAAATATCGGTACCATCGGTCACGTTGACCATGGTAAGACAACTCTTACAGCTGCTATCACAAAGACCCTCGCTATGAAGGGCGGCGCAGACTTCGTTGACTACGCTAACATCGATAAGGCTCCCGAAGAGAGAGAGCGCGGTATCACAATCAACACAGCTCACGTTGAGTACGAGACAGAAACTCGTCACTATGCTCACGTTGACTGCCCCGGCCACGCTGACTATATCAAGAACATGATCACAGGTGCTGCTCAGATGGACGGCGCTATCCTTGTTATCGCTTCAACAGACGGCCCCATGGCTCAGACTAAGGAACATCTTCTCCTTGCTCGTCAGGTTGGTGTTCCCAAGATCATCGTTTTCATGAACAAGGTTGACCAGGTTGACGATCCTGAGCTTCTCGAGCTCGTTGAGATGGAAATCCGTGAGACTCTTGATAAGTATGAGTTCCCTGGCGACGATACTCCTATCGTTAAGGGTTCTGCTCT
>JBGVNA010000155.1:0-3320 GCA_045125175.1 Acutalibacteraceae bacterium | reverse complement strand
ATCGACGGCAACTTTGGCTTCGTCAGCGGCATAACAGAAATGCTTATGCAGAGCCACAGCGGCAAAATTTACATTCTTCCCGCTCTTCCCTCAAAGTGGAAAAACGGCAAAGTCAGCGGTCTGCTTGCAAAGGGCAACGTTATTGTTGACATTGAATGGAAAAACGGCAAAGCAATAAGCTACAGCCTTGAGGGCAGAGGTAAATTTACCGTTATCGTTGACGGCAAGGAAACTGAAGTCGAGCTCAATGGCGAAAAGGTGACCTTTAATGCCTGATAATCAGTTTGACCTTTACGATTTCGACAAAACCGTTTATCCGCAGGATTCAGAAACCGTTTTTCTCTTTTACTGCATTCTGCACAGACCATACCTTATATTTATAACACCGTGGCTTGCGCTTAATCTTATTCTTTTCTTTCTCGGCTTCGGTGATAAATTCAAGGGCAGATGCTTCTCGTTTCTCCGTTTTGTTGACGGCGAAAAAATGGCAAAAAAGTTCTGGGATAATCAGCAGAAAAATATTTATTCCATATTCGAACCGCAGAACAGAGAAAGACCGGTTGTTGTCTGCTCGGCTTCACCCGAATTTTTTCTCAAACCCATTTGCGAAAAATACGGCGTACATACGCTGATAGCAACAAGAATGGATCCCAAAACAGGAAGAATAGACGGCTTCAACTGCAAAGATAAACAAAAGCCACTGCGATTGGCAGAGACCTTGCCGGATGCAGAATTCATAAATGTATATTCGGACTCGCTCAAAAATGACATTCACATATTTGAGCTTGGGAAAAGGTGCTTTCATGCAAAAAAAGGTACTCTTACCGAAATGAGCATTGAAGAAATCCGAAAAAAAGTCAATAAATAAAATCATCATCCGGTGGGTAAAATATCCATCGGGTGATTTTTATGTTATTTATTGTTATAAGTTCATTCTTTTCTTATCTTTTGGGCAGTATAAATCCTGCTCTGATCATTTCTAAAAAAATTTACGGCAAAGATATACGAAACGAAGGCAGCGGAAACGCAGGTGCAACAAATGCATTGCGAACAATGGGCAAAAAAAACGCAGCCTTGATTTTCTTATGTGATTTTTCAAAGGGATTGATTGCCGTTGCTGCCGCAAAGAGTTTTATCATCTTTTTTGATGCACCTTATGAATGCATGCTGTTTGCGGGATTTTTTGTTCAGTTCGGACACTGTTTTCCGCTTTTCTTCCGTTTCAGAGGAGGGAAAGGCGTTGCGACCGCCGCGGGAGCAGCCATGGGAATAATGCCTCTTGTTGCGGTTATTCTGCTTGCATTTTTTGCGGTTATCGCCGCATCATCAAGGATTATTTCGGTTGCATCCGGATTCTGCGCTTCTCTTTACCCTCTTCTTGCATATTTTCTGACGGGTACAAACAACACGATGAATTTTGTTTTTGCCGCATCATGCTCCGTTCTCATAATAATTATGCACGGAGCAAACCTTGCACGCCTTGCTGACGGTCAAGAGAAGCCAATATCTTCCAAATAATCCTTATTAAGGAACAACTGTAAAATATTAAACAGATTTCGATTTATTTTCACAAAAATTCATAATTATACCGCAAAAAGTTTTATGTGTGTTCACACTAAATTAACAGGCTGACAATTGAACGGACACAGCAAAAAAAGTATAATTCTGTTGTAATTCGGGGATACACCGTTTTGTTTCGTATGCGGACGGGGACACCGCATTGTGTATCCTTGAAGATTATATAAAACGGAGGATAATCTATGAACAACAGACTTAAAGGACTTATTGCAGTGTTTATTGCGCTTGCGTTTGTTCTGACAACCACGCCCATTTCGGGCTTTGCCGCAGGCACAGGCGTAACCGTCAAAGACGGCACTCTGCTCAATTCCGACGGCAGCTCATTTAACGGCACTCTCGCAGAGGGCGACACAATCACAGGCAGCGACCCCGAGGGTTTATTCTATGTTACAATTAACGGTGTAACCGACGCCGATGCTTCTCATTACGGCGAAAAAAGTTTTTCAGGTTATTCTGAAAACAACGCCGAATCAGAGCTTAGCGGCAACACATATTACAGCAGCTACACCGTTCCCGCAGCACCCGAAGGATATGAAACAACCGCAAAGGTTTCCGTTTCAAAAAACACTGACTATGCGGGTACAGACAGCATGCATAACGGAAATGTTATTGAGCTTACCTACACTCCCGTTGAAAGCTCCGCCGAATACAAGATTACCTATTATGTAAACGGCAGCAAATACGGCGAAGAGCAGACATACAAGGCAGGCGAAACAATAATTCCGCCCACTGACCCTGAAGCACCCGAAGGTCATATTTTCAACGGTTGGGTTATCAACGAAAAACAGGATAAACTGCCCGAAGCAATGCCCGAAATCAACCTTGAAGCATCAGCATCATGGAAGCTCAAGGATATTAATGTAATATTTATAACAGACGGCACAGAACATCACAAAGCAACAGCGCCCTTTGGCTCAAGCATGGAAGAAACTGTTCCTGCTGACCCCGAAAAGGAAGGCTATGTGTTCGCAGGTTGGTATGACGAAAACAGCAAAAATGTTTTTGAATATGACACCGTTCCATCCAAGGATGTTACATTCACTGCAAAGTGGCTCAAAAACGGTAACGTGGTTTATATGTCAGGCGACAAAACCTATGCCGCATATGAAGTAAAAGAGGGCGATAAAATTCCTGTACCCGAGGACCCCGAAAAATTCGCCCACAAATTCACAGGCTGGAGCCCTGAAGTTCCCGCTGTAATGCCCGCTGAAGACCTCACCTTTGAAGCACAGTTTGAGGTTGACAAGGAGTTTGTTACAATCGTTGTAGGAGGAACACTCATCGCAGGCGGAGTTATTGCAGGTCTCGGTGCGGCAGCGATAACAGGAATTTCAATTATCGGCGGTATCATTGCAATCATCGGTCTTTCATCGGTTATCGGCAACATCAACAAGAGCTACACCGTAACTTATAAGGTTGACGGCAAGATCTATAAGACCTATAATGTTGAATCCGGCAAAAAGATTCCTGTTCCTGCAGACCCCGAAAAAGACGGATATCTCTTCACAGGCTGGACGCCCGAAATCCCCAATAAGATGCCTAAGAATGACATCACATTTGAGGCCCGGTGGACAAAAGCTGAAACCGATATTCCCGACACAGGCTCTGCCGCAACAGGCATTGCTGCGTTGGCAGCTCTTGCAGTATCGGCAGCGGCAGCAATACTCTTTGCAAAAAAGAAAAAAGATAAATAATTAAATCCAATAATAAACACCGAAAATCCCCTGTCCCGAGGATTTTCG
>JBGVNA010000154.1:0-25818 GCA_045125175.1 Acutalibacteraceae bacterium | reverse complement strand
ATGTTGGGAATGCCGGGACCTGAGTCCTTAAGAATAATTTCAACGCTTTCGTCGCTGACGATAACCTCCGCAACGCCGCCCTTTGCATGAATGACCATGTTTATTTCGCCTTCATACATAGCGATTGAAACTCTGCGGATTGTTTCGGGGGATATGCCAAGCTCACGCAGATTCTTCTTGACCTGCACCGAAGCCTGACCCGCCGAGGTGAAATTATCGCCGTCAACATCATAGCGGAAAACCAAGGGTTCAGCCATTTAACTCACCATTCCCTTTGAGCCCGTTTGAATAGAGTATGCCGCAAGCCTCATACATACGCTTAGGCGTTGTGAGAATTGCCATTCCGCTCTCTGCCGCAAGGTCAATCATATCCTGCGACGGTTTCTTGGAACGGACAAAAACTATGCAGAGCATATCCATCATTTCTGCAGTACGGATAACCTGAGCATTCACAAGACCCGTGAGCAACACTGCCTGATCTTTAACATATGCAAGCACATCGCTCATCATGTCACTGCCGCAGGCGGAGTGAATTTCTTTTTCAAGGTTTTCGCTTCCGCACAAAACCTCTGCGCCGAGCAATTCTTTGATATCATTGATTGTCATACAAAAGCCCTCATTTCCGCTTTACGGTGAAATCAATTTTTGTATTTTGCAATAATGTCGGGGATTTCGTCGGGAGTTACTCTGCCGTAAACATCATCATTGATTGTGAAAACGGGAGCAAGACCGCAGGCACCGATGCAGCGGCAAGCCTCAACGGAGAAGTTAAGGTCGGCTGTGCATTCGCCGGGTTCAACGCCGAGAACCTCGCAGATTTTGTCGAGAATTTCCTGTGAGCCTTTAACATAGCAGGCTGTACCGAGGCAAACCGAAATGTTGTATTTGCCTTTGGGTGAAAGTGAGAAAAGAGCATAGAAGCTTGCTACGCCGTAAACCTTCTGAAGGGGAACATTCATGCCGTCTGCAATCATGGTCTGAACCTCGATGGGCAGATAACCGTAAATGTTCTGAGCCTCCTGCATAACGTGCATGAGCATGCTCTTGTCGCCGGCGCACTCGGCAATAATTGCCTTGAGCTGAGCCTCCTGCTCGGGAGTGCCGGTAAAAGGTAAGTTGCTAATCTTCTTCAGCATTAAGCCATTCCTCCTGAATGAAAAATTTAAGCTGTTTAATAAAACACATATTCAGTCTGCAGAATCGGAGCATCACTGCACGCAATCCTGCATTCTTTGCCATTATACCATACTATTATAAAAAAAGCTACTTTTTTATCGATTATTTTTGCACGATTTAACGAAATTTTTTCTGCATTTTTTGTATAAATATACTTTTTTGCAATTTCAAATATTCAATCCTGCATTTTAAAGCATAAAATTTGACAATATGAGCCTTTACGTGATATATTAATAAAAAAATTCAGAAATGGTTGAAATTATGAAAAACAAACGAAATTTTCCGATAGCTGCCGTAACAAAGAAGGCAGAGGCTTCAATAAAAAGAGGCCATCCTTGGGTCTATGACGCTGAAATCACTCAAACTTTCGGTGAATTCGAAAACGGATGCCTTGTTGATGTTGTTTCGCAAAAAGGCTCGTATCTCGGAACGGGATTTCTCAGCGAAAACAGCAAAATCAGAATAAGAATTCTCTCTTCAAATGCTAACGAAAGCTTCTCCTCCGCATTCTGGGAAAGAAGGCTGAAATATGCCGTTGATTACAGAAAAACCGTTATGGGCGACGATTTCTCATGCTGCCGCCTTGTTTTTGGCGAAGCAGACGGTCTACCCGGGCTGACGATAGACCGTTTTTCGGATATTCTTGTTGCGCAGGTTTTATCCTACGGCATGGATAAAATCAAGGATATGATTTACACAACTCTTGTAAAAATTCTCCGTGACGGCGGTGAAGAGATAAGCGGTCTTTACGAGCGCAACGATGTTGCAATCCGTGAGCTTGAGGGACTTGAACAGTATAAAAGCTGGTATGAACCTATCCCCCACCCCGAATCGCCCGTCACAGAAATCTGCGAAAACGGAATAAAATATTTTGTTGATGTTGAGAACGGTCAGAAAACAGGATTCTTCCTTGACCAGAAATATAATCGCCTTGCCGTTGCAAAAATAGCAAAAGGTAAAAAGGTTCTCGATTGCTTTACTCACACAGGCTCATTTGCGCTCAACGCCGCAATGGGCGGTGCTGAAAGAGTAACCGCCGTTGACGTTTCCGAAACTGCGGTAAACATGGCAAGAGCAAATGCCGAGAGAAACGGCCTTGACGGCAAAATGGATTTCCTTGCGGCAGATGTTTTTGACCTGCTCCCCGAGCTTGAGGCAAAGGGCGGAAAACCCTATGATTTCATCATTCTTGACCCTCCCGCATTCACCAAAAGCCGCAAAACCGTCAGGAGTGCCGAGCGTGGTTATAAAGAAATCAACTACCGCGCAATGAAGCTGCTTCCCCGTGGCGGATACCTCGCAACCTGCTCCTGCTCACACTTTATGCGCAACGATTTATTCGTGAAAATGCTGCATGATGCCGCAGCCGATGCAGGCGTTCAGCTCAAGCAGATTGAAGCCCGTCAGCAGGCGTGCGATCACCCCGTTCTCTGGAATGTTCCCGAAACAGACTATCTCAAATTCTATATTTTTCAGGTGGTGTAATATATGTTTTATAAAAATTGGATGTCCTATATAAAGGACGATGCGAAAATAACAAAAATCGCCATGCCCGGTTCACACAACTCTGCAACAATGGGCATGAACAAACTCGCAAGATGCCAGGCAGACTCACTCTACGAGCAGTATAAATACGGCGTGCGCTTTTTCGACATAAGGCTCAAGGCGGATAAAAAAGGCAGGCTCTTCGTTGCCCACGGAATTATGAAAGGCATGCCCGCACAACAGGCTTTTGAAAGCTTGAAGAAAATTATTGACGAATCGGACGAATTTTTTGTTATCGGCATAAGAACCTATATGAATCAAAAAATCGGTCCCGTAAAGCTCAGCTATGACGGCAATACCGCCGAAACAAACAGGCTTATCAAAGAGTATCTCAGTCCCGAAAAATATGCGCTCACAGATGCCGAAAATATCGCTGAGCTTACTATAGGCGACATAAGAAAATCAGGCAAAAAATACATAATTATCAACGCAAACAAAGAATATGACTACAGCTGTGACTGCCCGTTGGCGGACCCCTGGGATTCCGTTGTTTACGGCTATAAGCCCGAAAAATTCGCAAAAGAAATTCTGAAGTATCTTCGTGAAATTGATACCGATGGCTTCTTCTGGTTCCAGACGCAGCAGACACCCAATCTCGGCACAGAAAACGGCTGGTCAAAATGGCCCGATGACCTTGACAAGCTCAGCCGAAGCCTGTTCCCTCAGATTATATCAGATATCGCCGCAGACCCGAAAATGCTTGAAAAAGTCAACATAGTTGCAGGCGATTTCATGACGCAGGATTATATGAAAACCAATGAAATTCTCCGCCTTAACCTGCTTAAAAACATTGTTAAGGACGAACTGAAAGAAGAGTATGTAAAAAAGATATCTTAACAAAATATCTTATTAACGTTAAAATTAAATTCATACGCAATTAATAAATTCGGGGTATTATCTGAATGTACCCGGCGGGAGCCGCAACCCGCAGTGTACTGCTCATTTTTGAGTACGCAATACCCCTCCTCAATTCAACCCCATGCAGAAAGCGATGCTAAGGCATCGCTTTCTTGCTTTTGTATTAAAAATGCCGCCGAGAATTTCTCGACGGCGTTTAGTTTAATTAAACTCAATATACTGCAGGGTAATTCCAAACATTATAATCAGACCGATAATCATGGGAACAGTGAGCACAAAGGCTTTCATTTTGTTCTTTTCGCTGAGCACGTTAAATGACGGCATGAGCCTGCGCTTTTTTCTGATTACCACAAACGCAACAGAGCCTGCAATCGAAATCGCATAAAGCACAAACATTGTTATATAATAAACCTTGTTGAGCATTTCTTCGTTGACAATATCCGCAACCATAAATTCCGTTGCAACGGCATAGAGATTGTTACAAAAATGAATAAGCACGCCGGTCCACAGGCTGTTTGTGATACACACGGCATATCCGATGCCGATACCTGCTATCAGCGCAAACGGTGCCTGAATAAGGTTGCCGTGAAGCACCGCAAAAACAATCGCCGAAGCAAGAATTGCAAACTTATCGCCGTATCTTCTCAACGGCTGCATTACAGCACCTCTTATTGCAAATTCCTCAACCAATGCAGGAACAACCGCAACGGCAATAGCATAAACTGTTCTGCCTGCAAAATCGGACGGAACATCGTATTCGGGAGATGACAGCGTTATTCCCGCCATATCCATAAGACTAACGAAAATGCTTGTAACATAATTGCCGACAAGACAAATGAAAAATCCGAGAGGAATAGCCGTAATCATGAGCGAATTGTTGACAGGTTTATTGAATTTGAAAACATCGGTTCCCGTTTTCTTTTCGAAATAAAATCCTGCTGTGCCGAAAGGAATAATCAGGCTGAAAACAGAGAAAAAGATTGTTGCAATGCTCTGCACCGTCGGATCATTCATATACATTTCATACAGCGAAGGAAATATAAGAAACACGGTTGAAAGTATATTCTGAATAACAACATACGCAATAACGCAAAGCCCTGCCGCATTGCCTATAAGCTTGATATTCCTTTTTTCGTTTTGTTCCCGAAGATATTTTTCGGGCTGAGAGTAGCTGTATCCGTACAAATCAATCACCGTTTATATGCTTTTAAGCAATTTTTCCAAATTTTTTGATTATTATACCGCAAAATTCTATGCCTTACAAGTATTTTAAATTAACTATCTGTTAAAAATTTGTTGTAATATATTAAATTTTGGTGTAAAATTATAAAGTATTGTTTTAGGAGGATGAATAAATGGCAATAACCAAAACTCAGCTTGAAGAAATGATTTCCTCAAAGCTTTCTCACTTTTTCGGCGTAACACCAAAGGATGCAACCAACGAGCAGTTTTACAGAGCTCTTTCAATTATAGTGCGAGATATGGTCAGAGATTCACGCAGAGAATTTGACAAAATCTCTTTTGAAAAGGGTCAGAAAAAGGTTTATTACCTTTGTATGGAATTCCTTATGGGCAGAGCCCTCAAAAATACCCTTTATAATCTTAATCTCACCGAAACCGCAAGAGAAGCTCTCGAAACCTTCGGCGTAAAGCTTGATAAGCTCTATGACTGCGAGCCTGATGCAGGTCTCGGCAACGGCGGGCTCGGCAGACTTGCCGCCTGCTACCATGATGCTCTTGCAAATCAGGGCTACAGCGGCATGGGCTATTCAATTCTTTATGAATACGGCATTTTCAAGCAGAAAATTATTGACGGATGGCAGACCGAAATGCCCGATTTCTGGCTCCCGGGCGGCGAAGTGTGGCTTGTTCCGAGAGAAGATATGACCGTTGAGGTCAAGTTTGAAGGTCAGGTCGTTGACAGTTGGGAAGGTCCCTTCCATCAGGTTGAAATGGTCGGCTGCAAAACCGTTAAGGCTGTTCCCTATGACATGATGGTTGCAGGCAAGGACGGTAAGGGTGCAGCAGTGCTCCGTCTCTGGTCTGCAAAAGTTGACGGCATTGATATGGCTATGTTCAATCAGGGCGATTATATGAGAGCCATGGAAGAAAAGGCTATGGCAGAGGTTATCAGCAAGGTGCTCTACCCTGCCGATAATCACCAGGAGGGCAAGAGCCTTCGTCTGCGTCAGCAGTATTTCCTCGTTTCCGCTTCAATTCAGGATATCGTTGCACGTCATCTCAGACACTACGGCTCGCTTGATAATTTTGCAGAAAAAAACGCAATTCATATCAACGATACTCACCCCACAATGGCTATCCCCGAGCTCATGCGAATCATGCTTGACGAATGCGGATACGGCTGGGACGATGCCTTCAAAATCGTTGAAGAAGTTTGCGCATACACAAATCACACCGTTATGGCTGAAGCTCTTGAATGCTGGGGTGAAGACCTCTTCAAGCGTCTGCTTCCCAGAATTTATCAGATTGTCAAAGAAATTGACAACCGCTTCAGAAAGAAAATCTGGGATGCAACGGGCGACGCAGACAGGGTTGAAAGAATGGCTGTTATTTCAAACGGTGCAGTCAAAATGGCAAATCTCTGCGTTGCTGTCTGCCACAAGGTAAACGGCGTTTCCGCTCTTCACAGCCAGATTCTCAAGGATACTATTTTCAACGAATTCTACACCCTTGAGCCCGATAAATTCACAAACGTAACAAACGGCATTGCTCACCGCCGCTGGCTCTGCCAGGCTAATCCCCGTCTTACGGGCATGCTCACAGATCTTATCGGCGACGGTTTCGTATATGATGCAAGCAATCTTGAAAAGCTTCGCAATTATAAAGACGATGCGGCTGTTCTTGAAAATCTCCGCAAAATCAAAACTGCAAACAAGCAGGATTTCGCAAAGCTTGTCAAGAGCAAAACAGGCATCAGCCTCGATCCCTCGTCAATTTTCGATGTTCAGGTCAAGAGACTGCATGAATACAAGCGCCAAAACCTCAATGCGCTCAACATTCTTGCAAAATATCTTGAAATCAAGGCAAATCCCAACGGCAACCACACTCCCCACACCTATATTTTCGGCGCAAAGGCAGCCTCGGGTTACTACATGGCAAAGAAAATCATCGAGTTCATCTGCACCCTTGCAAACGTTATCAACAATGACCCCGATGTAAAAGATTTGCTCAAGGTTGTTTACATGGAGGATTATAACGTAACCATGGCTGAGGCTCTCATGCCCGCAGCAGATATCAGCGAACAGATTTCACTTGCGGGCACTGAAGCAAGCGGCACGGGCAACATGAAGCTGATGATAAACGGTGCAATCACACTCGGCACAATGGACGGCGCAAATGTTGAGATTTACGATGCTGTCGGCGCTGAAAATATTATGATTTTCGGCATGAACACTCCCGAAGTTAACGAGCTCAGAAAAAGCGGCTATGTTCCTTATAACTACTACAATAACAATGCCGAAATTCACGAAGTAATTGACTTCATCAACAAAGGAATCGGCGGCAAGATGTTTGGTGAAATCAGCAACACAATCGTTCATTACGACCCGTATATGGTTCTTGCAGACTTTGCGGACTACAGAAATATTCAGAAACAGGCTGAAGAAATCTGGCACGACACAAAGAGATGGGATAACATGTCCCTTATGAACATTGCAGGCGCAGGCATATTTGCCGCAGACCGCTCAATCAACGATTATGCAAGAGATATCTGGCATGTTGAAAAAATCGATTTAAGGAAATAACAAATAACAGGGCGGCTCTTTTCGGGTCGCCCTGCGAAATTTCGAGGTAAATAATATGACCGACACTGATTTCATGACCCTTGCAATTGAACAGGCAAAGCTGGCGGCCGACGAGCTTGAAGTTCCCGTCGGCGCAGTTATCGTGCGCAACGGCGAGGTTATTTCATTCGGCAGAAACCGCAGAGAAAAAGGCAGAAACGCCCTTGCACATGCAGAAATCGAGGCGATTGACCTTGCCTGCAAAAAGCTTGGCGGCTGGCGTCTTTGGGAATGCGAAATGTATGTTACCCTCGAGCCATGCCCCATGTGCGCAGGTGCAATAATCAACTCAAGAATCCGCCGTCTTGTCTACGGTGCTTCGGATAAAAAGGCCGGCTCATGCGGAACTGTGGTCAACCTTTTTGAGCTGCCCTATAACCATAAGCCCGAGGTTGTTGAAGGTTTCATGGCAGAGGAATGCTCTGCTTTACTTTCGGATTTTTTTGCCGAATTAAGGAAACGTAAAAATGAAGAAAAGTAGAATTACATATCTGATTATATTTCTTTTACTGCTTTTAACAGAGATTTTAATTGCTCTTTTCGTAAATGACAGCTTTGTGCGCCCATACATGGGCGACGTTCTTGTTGTCGGGGTTATATGCTCATTTTTGCGTGTGTTTATTCCCGATAAAATTAAATTTTTGCCGATTTTTACGTTAATATTCGCGGCTTTTGTTGAAGTTCTGCAGTATTTTGACTTCGTAAGCCTTCTCAGACTTGAGAAAAGCAATTTTTTCAGCATCCTTTTAGGCAGAACCTTTGACATCAGGGATATCATATGCTATATTGTCGGCGGAGCAATATTTTTTGCCGCTGAACAGATCATAAGGAGAAAGCCGAATGAACATTGATACAATTTTATTTGCCATTGAAATAATCGGAACGGTCGCCTTTGCGATAACAGGCGTTATAACAGCTCTTGAAAAGAAGTTTGACATTTTCGGCGCACTCGTTCTCGGAACGGTAACGGCGGTTGGCGGAGGTATCGTGCGTGACCTTATTCTCGGCTACACACCGCCCATGGCATTCCGTAAATCCGTTTATGCCATAACTGCAGTTATGACCTCGCTTATGGTTTTTATAATCGCTTATTTCTTTGGGAAAAGAATAAAAAAACATTTTGACGTTTACTCTCAGGTTATTAACATATTTGATTCAATCGGCCTTTCCGTTTTTGTTGTGGGCGGTGTTAACAGTGCTGTTGCCTGCGGCTTCGGCGAGAACATGTTCCTTTCAATTTTTGTTGCAACGCTCACAGGAGTCGGCGGCGGAATTTTGCGGGACATAATGGCAGGCAGAGTGCCTAAAATTCTGCGCAAAAGAGTTTATGCGCTCGCCGCAATAATCGGTGCCGTAATTTATTATCTGCTCATTTATTATAATATTTGCCCCACCACCCCCGCAATCATCATTGGCGCAGGCTCTGTGCTGACAATCAGAATTCTCGCAACGATTTTTCACTGGAATTTGCCTACGGTTAAAAACTTGGATGAATAAAAAAATAAAGCTCCGAGAAACTCGGAGCTTTTCTTTATGCCTTAATGTTGAATTTTTTGCCGTATTCCTTATAGAGCCTTTCAAATTCCTTGTTGCCCTCTTCTTTAACTGTTTCAAGGTATTCGTGAGCCTCAAACGTGCCGTTCTTTGCCTCAATAACCGCAACGGCAATGTTTGAACAGTGGTCGGAAACTCTTTCATAGTTGGTGAGCAAATCACTCAGCACAAAACCAAGCTGAATTGTGCAGTTGCCGTCTCTGAGCCTTGCAATATGATTGCGCTTAACAGCAAGAATAAGGTCATCAATAACCTGCTCAAGAGGCTCAACGGTTTTAGCAACAGCCGAATCACTGTTTTTAAACGCTTCTGCCGTTATGAAAAGAATTTCGTTTATGGCTTCCGTAAGCTTGGCAATTTCCTTCGTTGCCTCTTTTGAGAAGACAATCTCCTTTTCATATATCTCCTTTGCAACATCCGTCAAATTAACTGCGTGGTCGCCTATACGTTCAAAATCATCAATAGTGTGCAGAATTTTTGCAATGTTCTTTGAATCCTCATCCGATACGCCGATTTTTGAAAGCTTCATCATATATGTGCCAAGCTTATCCTCAAGACGGTCAATATGGGATTCCATTTCAAGGATTTCATTGGCTTCGTTTTCGTCATATTTTGTAAGAAGCCCGATTGCCTTGCAAAAAGCATTCTTTGAAAGAACGCACATTTCTTCAACAACATCAAAGGATTTTTCAACAGCAACCGAAGGCACGGCAAGAAGACGGTCGTCAAGAATAACGTCAAGCTCGTCTTTCTTCTCTTTGTCGCGGATAATCCTGTTGGCAATCCATTCAAGCTGTTTTGAAAAAGGAAGAAGAATTGCAGTTGCCACAACATTGAATACGCTGTGAACAATAGCAATCATAAATGGCGTTATTGCGGTGTCAATAAACGCCCATTTAAAAATCATGTTTCCGATGCTGAATGGAACAAGGCACATAAGAGTGCCGATTATATTGAATGAAAGATGCACAACGGCAACCTTTTTTGCGTTGCGGCTTACGCCGATGCTGGAAATAAGCGCAGTTACGCAGGTGCCGATATTCTGACCCATAATAATCGGGATTGCGATACCGTAGGTGATACCGCCGGTCATGGAAAGCGCCTGAAGAATGGCGACTGATGCGGCTGAACTCTGAATTATACCCGTGAAAACAGCACCGACAGCAACCGAAAGCAAGGGATTCTTAAAGGCAGTGAGAATGTTCGCAAACTCAGGCATTTCGCCCAGAGGCTCCATTGCGCCTGACATAAGATTCATACCGAACATCAGCACAGAAAAGCCTACCAACACGTTGCCCACATTCTTTGACTTCTGCTTTTTGCCTGCCATAATCATTATTATACCGATTAACGCAAGTATAGGAGAAAAATTAGACGGCTTGAGGAGATTTATCCACACAACATCGCTGTCAATACCTGCAAGGCTGAGAATCCATGCGGTAAGGGTTGTGCCGATATTTGAACCCATAAGCACACCGATAGTCTGACCGAATTCAAGCACACCTGAGTTAACAAGACCGACCAACATAACCGTAACAGCTGACGAAGACTGAACAGCAATCGTCATGCCTATACCGAAAAGCATGGCAACCATGCGGTTCTCAGTAACTTTTTTGAGGTTTTGGTTAAGCTTTCCGCCCGATGATTTTTCAAGTCCGTCGGACATCACCTTCATTCCGTAAAGAAAAAAAGCAAGGCCGCCAAGCAAGGTTATTACAGAAAAAACATCCATAAAAATTTCTCCCTTCTGAACAGGGTATAAATGTATTTTTATTCATTATAGCATACAAAAAAACTAAAATCACTATTTCAGTCGAAATATGTAAAAAAATTCTCACAAGATATCAAGTATACCAATCACAAAGAAAAAAGGCACCCAAGGGTTGCACTACATAAAGAAGTGTCGCCCTTGGGTGTCTGTGCATCTTTATTTTGTTTACGGTTCAGCAACTTATTCTACAGTCAGAAAGGCGTACCAAAGTACGCCTTTTTTACTTGCTGATTATCTTGCGTAGTCGCCAACCATCATCATATAGTTACCGATTTCTGCGCCGAATTCGGGTGCACCATCCATAATAAGCTTGCCTGTCTTTGTGAAATCAAGCATATCTGCAGTACCCATAAGAATACCGAGAGCGCTGTCAAGGCTGTCAAATCTCATGGTGAAGAAGGGAAGAGCGCGCTTGTAAACGCCTCTGCCCGCCTTTGACTTGCCCGCCTTGATGCGGATATATGCGGAAATATCGGGATAGTCATTAACTGCCCATGCATAAACTCTGTCAGGGCTCTTGAGAGTCCAGTTATGAATCTGCTCGTGACCCTGCTTATTGAGAGTGCTGATACCGCTTGAAAGCAGATAGAAATAGCACTTAACAAGGAGCTTTTTGCCTTCTTCATCCTCGGGAGCTTCGGTAGCCGTGAGGAGCGAGGACATCTTGAGGAGAGTCATCATGAAAGCAGCAAAAACTGCGGGTTTCTTTGCAATGCCCTTCATTTTGGGAAGAGTTGAGGGGCCGATTTTTCCTTTGAAGAATGCGTTCATTGTTTCAATGCTCTTGAATTCAAGCTCGATGTGAGCATTGTCAGCAACCTTATCTGTGTGGCAAAGCCATTCGCCGCTGTTAACAACAAAATGTGTTGCAAACTTGCCTTCGGGCGCATCGGGATCTTTTGCGCTTACCTGAATAACCGCATGAGCATGCTCAAATTTTTTGGCAAGCTTGGGGTCATCCATAGCGATGGTTTTGATAAGGGGCAGAACCGCACAAAGGAAAATTTTATTGGTTAAAATATCTTCTCTCGAAGCCATATAAATCATTCCTTTCGGTTGTTTTTGTGACGAATTTGAGATTAGTTTCGCTTTCGCAGCGAAGGCCGCGTATTTCTGTACGCAACTGAGCGAGAAAGTGAAAACAGCTCAAATTATGCTTCGTCGTCCCAGTCGTCGTCGAGTTCGAAGTCCTTACCCATAACTTCGCGAACAGCAGCAATGATGCCGTTCTGGTCGATACCGAGAGTCGACATGATATCCTCATGAAGACCGATGGGTGCAAACTTGTCGGGAATACCGAGCTGCTTGAATGCACAGCCCTTGCCTGCTTCAACGATAACCTCAGCAACTGCCGAGCCGAGACCGCCGAGAATGTTATGGTCTTCAGCAGTGATAATTCTGCGGGTTTCCATAACAGCCTTAATGATAGCTTCCTTATCGATGGGCTTGATTGTGTGCATGTTGAGAACTCTTACTTTAAGGCCGTCGTTTGTTTCAAGGAACTTTGCAGCCTGATATGCCTGGAATACGCATGAACCGCAGGCAATAATTGTAATATCTGAGCCTTCGTTGATTGTAACAGCCTTACCAACCTCAAAGCCGTAATCGCTGTTCTCATAAAGAACACGGTCAAAGCCTCTGTTGATACGGATATAATAGGGGCCGAAGTTATCATATGCTGCGTGAACAGCATTGTATGTTTCAAGGCCGTCTGCAGGGCAGATAACGGTGAGGTTGGGGATTGAACGTGCAACCGCCATGTCACAGATTGCATGGTGAGTTGAACCCGCCTGACCGAAGGATGTGCCTGCATGGGTAGCAATAATCTTTGCATTAACATTCTGATAGCAGATATCGGTGTGAAGCTGGTCAGCACTTCTGAGAGAAGCGAAAACCGAGAAGGTTGAAAGGAAAGGAACAAGACCTGCCCTTGCCATACCTGCAGCCATACCGAACATATTCTGCTCAGCGATACCTACGTTAAAATATCTGTCGGGGAATTTCTCGCCGAACATACCGATTTTTGTTGATTTGCCGAGGTCAGCTGTGAGAGCAACAACCTCAGGATGCTTTTCGCCAAGCTCGCAAAGAGCCTTACCGTAAATTTCAGCCGTTGAGAAAGCGGTTGATTCGGTAGCGGTATATGTAAGTCCTCCTGCCATGATCAGATGCCCTCCTTTTCTGCACGTGCTACACGCTGTGCATAATATTTTTCAAGGCTAGCCTTAGCCTGCTCGTATTTTTCGTCGTTAAGTGCACCATAGTGCCACTTATAATCGCCTTCCATATAATCAACGCCTGCACCCTTTACTGTGTCAGCGATAATCATAACGGGCTTCTCCTTAACAGCAAGAGCTGCATCAATTGCCTCTGAAAGAGCATTCATATTGTGACCGTCAACATTGATAACTTCAAAACCGAATGCAGCCCACTTGTCTGCAAGGGGTTCAAGCTTCATAACTTCTTCTGTGGGGCCGTCAATCATGCACTTGTTGCGGTCAACAAAAGCTATGAGATTGTCTGCCTTGAAGTGAGCGGCAGCCATACCTGCTTCCCAGTTTGAGCCTTCGTCGCATTCACCATCGCCAAGGATACAATATGTCATGTAATCCTTGCCGAGAACTTTAGCTGCGAGTGCTGTTCCGAGAGCAATTGAAAGGCCGTGACCGAGTGAACCTGTTGATGCATCGATACCCTTAACCTTGTTTGAGTCAAGGTGAATACCCATTGTTGAGTTGCTGAGGTTGAAGGTCTTGAGCTTTTCTTTATCATCAAAACCAACATGGCAAACAAGGCTTGCAAGAGCAACGCCTGCGTGACCTTTACTTAGAATGAAGCGGTCTCTGTCTTCCCACTGGGGATTTGAAACGTCATACTTCATGTACTTGTAATAGAGAATGGCGAGCATATCCATAACGCTCATACCGCCGCCGATATGTGCGCTGCCTGCCCAATAGGTTGTATCAAGGCAAAGCTTGCGAAGCTCGTGAGCCTGCTTTTCAAGCTCAAGCCATTCCTGCTTGGTTAATGCCATGGAAAATTCCTCCTTTTATATAAACAAAATTGTTTCCTGATTTATCAGCCCAATTCGGGATGATTCTTGCGGACAGCCTTGAATGCATCTTCCGCAACTTCAATTGTGTGCTTGATATCATCATCGGAAAGAGATGCGTTGATGAAGTGGTTGTGGTGATTGGTCATATAAACGCCTCTCTTAACAACCTCAGCAATCCATTCCTGATGAAGCATGAGCGAATCGTCATCCTTGAGCATGAGATAGAAGAGCGCGGGCTCACCCGAAACCTTGAGGTTGAAGCCGTTGTTTGCGGCAGCGGCAACAAGACCGTTGGTGAGCATTGTGCCCTTTTCAAGGCAGAGCTTGGGAAGATCGATAGCCTTCATCTTATTGATACAAGCGATTGCAGCAGCAAAAGGAACTGCACTCATCCAGTAGCTGCCTGTGTATGAAAGTCCGCTGATTGAGCTCTTGAGCCAATCCTTACCGCAAAGAGCGGAAACATTCCAGCCGTTTGCAAGAGCCTTGCAGAAGCAGATAAGGTCAGCTTCGATTCCGTAGAAATGGTCGGAGCCTGCAAGGTCAAGTCTGAAGCCGCAGCGAACGTCGTCTATGATGAGAACAATGCCCTTCTCTGTGCAGAGCTTGCGCACCTTCTGCCAATAACCCTCTGCGGGGAGAATGTTATCAACAAAGTTGCCGTGCATATAGGGAGTTGAGATGAATGCGGCAATTTCGCCCTCATTCTCTGCAACAAGCTTTTCAAGTGCTTCGAAATCGTTCCAATCAACATAGAGATTGTTTGAAACATCTTCGGGAATAACGCCGGGATAGTCAACCTTCTGGCACCAGGGAGCAACGCCGTGGTAATAGCCGTTAACGAAGATAATCTTCTTTTTGTGGGTAGCGGCTCTTGCGGTCATGATAGCAGCGGTTGTTGTGTCGCCGCCGTTCTTTGCAAAGAAAGCCCAGTCTGCGGAGGCAACGGTATCAACCATAAGCTCTGCAAACTCAATAATCTTTGTTGAGGGAGCCGTAACGCAGTTTTCGATTTTCATCTGCTCCATAACGGCTGCATCAACATCGGGGTCATTATAACCGAGAACGTTGGGGCCGTATGCGCACATATAGTCTATGTATTTATTTCCGTCAACATCCCAGAAATATGTGCCCTGTGCCTTCTGGCTGAAAAGAGGATATGCGGAAACGGGGATGCAGCAGCCTTCTGCGGGGCCCTGATGACCGTAAAGACCCGAGGGAATTACTTTTGCGGCTCTCTGAAAGAGCTCTGCGCTTTTTGCGTGTGTGTTAATTTTCATACTCATTTCAGAAACCTCCTTATGCAAGATACAGAGCAACTCTGTCAAGAATTCTGTTAAGATTATCAACCATTGAAATCATGCCTTTTATAACGATATCGCCTGTACCTACGCAGGCAACAGCGTTAACCTTGCCGTCAAAGAGTGCTCTTGCAAGTTCAATGCTCGAGAACTCCATGATTGCTCTGGGAGCCTCGCTGGGCTTTTTGAGAGCAAGAAGTCTGTGGTCTTTAACTCTGACGGTTGTTGAAGCGCAATCCTTGATACCGATGGAGATTTCGCCGTCAACCATATATTTTGCGGAAGCCTTACCTATTGCATCATTGTTGCCGATCTGTGCAATGGCAACAGTGATTGTGTTAAGCAAAAGCAAGGTGCTGATACGGAAGAAATCAGGGTCTTCAAGGTCAGCAGGGTCAGGCCTCATATATTTTGTGAGCAAATCTGTCAGCTTTGTGAAATCATTAAGCAGGAACTTGATATGCTGGAAACCCTTTGAGGGAATGGGAGTTGTTGTTCCGTCAATAAGTCCGTTGAACTTCTCGCATGAGCTGAAGGGAAGCTTAACGTCGCACTTTGCGCAGCCCTGCTCCATTCTGCATCTGCCGTTGTTAAAGGTGATGGTTGCCTTGGGGCCGCCCTTAACATCAAAACCTATTGATATAGGCTTTTTGTTTGTGAGGATACTTTCTGCCTCGGGAGCGAGCTCGCAGAGGTTTTCGAGAGTGCCCAACACGCCGTAAAGATTGATATACGCCAGTGTTTTCTGGTCAATCATTTTGATTTCCTCCTTTGGATATAAATATAATCAATAATATTTTAACAGATTGATTGTCAAATGTCAACAAATTCTGTCAGCACTTTTTGATGTAACGATGTATAATTTTAACTAAAGAAAAAACTGCAGCCGAAGCTGCAGTCGAAAACTTAAACATTACAAACAAAATATTCAATGAGCTTTGCTGCATTTGCTGCAGCAACAGGCAGGAATTCGCCGTAATCCATATGCGATGAGCCGTCCGCACAGTCGGAAACTGCACGCACAACGCCGAAAGGCACGCCGTTTGTGTAGCAAACCTGCGCTATGCTTGCGCCCTCCATTTCACACACAATTGCATCAAAATTTTCCGTTATGAATTTCTTCTTTTCACCGCTTGCGATAAACTGGTCGCCCGAAGCGATAACTCCCCTAAGGCCCTTAACATTTTCAAGGGTTTCAATGCCTTTTGAAAGCAAATCAACAACCTTTTCGTCGGCGGGAATATTAACGATATTTATGCCCGAAATAAGACCTATCGGATCGCCGAGAGCAGAAGTATCCATATCGTGCTGAACAAGACTTTCGGCAACGGCAATATCACCGATTGCAAGCTTAGTGCTCAGGCTTCCGCCGACGCCTGTGTTAATAATTCTGTCGGGTGCATATCTGAGTATCATCGTCTGAGTACACATAGCCGCAGCAACCTTGCCTATGCCGCAAACAGCGATAACTATGTCCTTGCCGTGAAGCGTTCCTTTTACATATTCAACGCCGCCGATTTTTTCGGAAATTTTATTTTCCATAAGAGCTTTTATTGTTTCAACCTCAATGTACATTGCACCGATTATTCCCGTCATTTTCCATGCTCCTTTTCAGACTAATCTGTTTGTTATTCTATCATACCGCCCGGAAAATATCAACACTTTCACAAATCCTTAATTTTTTATTAAATCCGCAGTTTTTCAAATTATCGGTTGATAAATCCTAAATACTATGTTACTATATACAATATATAGTTATAATGGAGGATTGTGGCTTGGAATTTTACATATTAGTTGCCCTGCTTGCGGCGGTTATAATCCTGCTTGCTGTTCTGATTGCAAGGCAGAGTAAAAATCAAAATGCAGGCGTTGAGCATAAGCTTGACAGCGTTGCAGAAAAAACAACCGAGCTTTCACGCTCACTCGGCTCCGAATTTGAACGAAGCCGCAGAGAGATGCAGGAAAGTCAGCACAATATGCGAATCGAAACCTCTGCAAGGCTCACCGAAATGGGCGAAAAAATCGAAAACATCAGAGTAAACAATCTTGAACAGAATGCAAAGCAAAGCCGTGCGCTGACCGAAGCAGTTGACCGTATGAGAGAGAGCAACGAAAAGAAGCTTGAAGAAATGCGTGTCACCGTTGATGAAAAGCTGACCTCTACACTCACCCAGAGGCTTGACAGCTCATTCAAGACGGTTTCGGACAGGCTTGAAAATGTTTATAAATCACTCGGAGAGATGAAAGAGCTGTCAAACGGAGTAACCGCCAACGTAACCACCCTCAACCGAGTTCTCACAAACGTTAAAGCAAGAGGCACATGGGCAGAGGTTCAGCTCGGTGCAATTCTTGACCAGACTATTCCCGGAATGTATGAAACAAACTTTGTATGCACTCCCGGTTCAAAGGACAGGGTTGAATTCGCAGTGCGCATTCCTTCAAATGACGGCGGAATAACATATCTGCCCATCGACTCGAAATTTCCCATGGAGGATTATGTGCGCCTTTGCGATGCCGCCGATTCGGCAGACCCCGACGCTCTTGCCGCCGCAAGAAAAGCTCTTGAAGCAAGAGTTCTCGGCGAAGCAAAAACCATTACGAAATATATCAATGTTCCTATGACAACGCCCTATGCGATTCTCTACCTTGCAACCGAGGGACTTTATGCGGAAATTGCATCGTCCCGTTCGGGAATTGCGGAAAAGATACGCAGCGAATACAACATAATGATTGCAGGGCCTACAACAGTCACTGCTCTTCTCAATTCGCTTTCGCTCGGCTTCAGAGCCGTTGCAATAAACGAAAAAGCCAACGAGGTCCGCGTTCTTCTCGCTGCTGCAAAGGTGCAGTATGATAAATTCGGCGTTGTGCTTCAGAAAGCAAGGCAAAAAATCGACGAAGCAGGCAAATCCCTTGACGAAGCGGGTAAGCGTAACGATATAATACGCAAAAAGCTCCGCAGTGTTGAAGATATCGACGGCGATACCGCCGATAATATACTCAGGTTAGAAGAAAGTAACGATATATAAGGAGGACAACATGAAAGACCCTAAAGAAATTCTTGCTCAGATGACCCTTGAAGAAAAAGCAGCTATCTGCGACGGTGCGGATTTCTGGCATCTCAAGGCAATGGAAAAGTACGGCATACCCTCAATCATGGTTTGCGACGGCCCTCACGGACTGCGCAAAAAGGACTACAGCAAAAAAGGCGACAGCCTCAGCAACAGCGTTCCCGCAATCAGCTATCCCACAGCAGCAACCACCGCCGCATCATGGGACCCCGAGCTTCTTTATGAAATGGGCGTTGCGCTCGGCAAAAAGTGCCTTAAGGAAGAGGTAGGCGTGCTTCTCGGCCCCGGCATCAACATGAAGCGTTCACCCCTTTGCGGCAGAAACTTTGAATATTTTTCAGAAGACCCCATCCTTGCAGGTGAGCTTGCTGCAGGCTTTATCAACGGCGTTCAGTCAATGGGCGTCGGCACATCGCTCAAGCATTTCTGCGCAAACAGCCAGGAAACTCGCAGAATGACCTGCGATTCTGTTGTTGACGAAAGAGCTCTCCGCGAAATTTATCTCACAGCATTTGAAATTGCCGTTAAAAAGGCTCAGCCCTGGACAGTTATGAACTCATACAATAAAATCAACGGCGCTCACGGCTCCGAAAACAAGCATACCCAGGTTGAAATCCTCCGTAACGAATGGGGATTTGAAGGCGTTGTAGTCAGCGACTGGGGTGCAGTTAACGACAGAGTGCTCGGTCTTAAAAACGGTAACGACCTTGAAATGCCATCATCATCAGGCTCAGGCACAAAGAAAATTGTTGAAGCTGTTAAGAACGGTACACTTGACGAGGCTGTTCTCAACGAAAGAGCGCTCAACATGCTCAATCTCATGAAAAAAGCTGCTGACGGCGCACAGGCAAATTATAAATATAACGATGCCGATGACCAGCCCCTTGCAAGAAGAATTGCCGCAAACTCAATGGTCCTTCTTAAAAACAACGGTATTCTTCCTCTCAGAAAGAACAGCAAAATCGCTGTTATCGGCGAGCTTGCAAGAAAGCCCAGATATCAGGGTGCAGGCTCATCACACATCAATCCCACTCAGCTTGACAACGGCCTTGACGAGCTTAAGAAGATGGGATTTGACGTTGAATTTGCTCAGGGCTATGAGCTTTCAAACAAAAAGGCAAAGAACAACGATGCTCTCATCGCTCAGGCAGCAGAGCTTGCAAAGAAATGCGAAACAGCCGTTCTCTTCATCGGTCTTACAGACGAATATGAAGCAGAAGGTTTTGACAGATCTCATATGAATCTGCCCGCAGCACATGATAAGCTTGTTGCCGAAATTCTCAAGGTTAACAAGAACGTTGTTGTTGTTCTTGCAGGCGGTTCACCCGTTGAAATGCCCTGGAATGACGGTGTTGCAGCTATCCTCAATTCATATCTCGGCGGTCAGGCAGGTGCAGGCGCAGTTGCAGATATTCTTTCCGGTGCGGTTAACCCGAGCGGTAAGCTTCCCGAAACATACCCCATGGCTTATGCAGATACTCCTGCAGTCAACAACTTCCCCGGCAACCCCGCTTCCGTTGAATACAGAGAAAGCGTTTATATCGGCTACAGATATTATGACAAGGCTGCCAAAGCAGTGCGCTACCCCTTCGGCTACGGTCTTTCATACACAACCTTTGAGTATTCCGATATCAAACTTGACAAAACCTCAATGGATGAAAACGACACTCTCAAGGTTACCTGCAAAATCAAGAACACAGGCTCGGTTTCAGGCTATGAAATCGCTCAGCTTTATGTTTCCGATAAAGAAAGCACCATCTACAGACCCGTTAAAGAGCTCAAGGGCTTCAAGAAAATCTGGCTCAACCCCGACGAGGAAAAGGAAGTTACCTTTGAGCTTTCAAAGAGAGCATTCGCTTTCTATAACGTAAACATCAACGATTGGTACGTTGAAAGCGGCGAATTTGATATTCTCATCGGTGCATCAAGCGCAGATATCAAGCTCAGTGCAACCGTTAGCGTTGCCGCTGCAGCAGCAGATATCCCCGATTATTCAAAGGTTGCTCCTCTCTATTACACCGGCAATGTTCAAAATGTTCCCGATGAGCAGTTTATTGCAGTTCTCGGCAGAGAGCTCCCCGCTTCAACATATGACCCCAACCGTGCTCTCGGCATTGTTGACACATTTGAAAGCTGCAGCCACACAAAGAACGGCAAGCGTTTCTACAGCCTGCTTAAGGCTGTTGTTCCCGCAGGCTTCGCACAGGCTATTGCTCTGCAGACACCCTTCCGCGATTTCATCAGCATGAGCGGCGGCGTTTTCAGCGAGCAGATGGCAGACGGCCTCGTTAAATGGATAAGCGGCGAAAAGGGCGGTATCCGTAAGATTCTTAAGGGTATCCCCGCTGCAATAAAGGGTATCGGTCCCCTTCTCAAGAACATATAATCGGAGGAAAAAATGAAAGGAAAGAAGTTTTACATCAAGTTAATAAGCGTTATTCTTGCCGTTTCAATGCTTATCGGCTGCATTCCCATGATGGCAAGCGCAGACACGGCAAAAATCCGCTTCGGAGTTATCTCAGACATCCACTATCTTGCTCCCTCGCTTAAAGGCGACACAGAGGCATGGTATGAATTTGTTGACAACAAGCAAAAGGAATATAACGATATCGAGTCACTCCTTAACAATGCACTTGACGGCGTTCTTCGCAACGCTGTTGAGGGCGGCGAAAACTATGTTCTTATCCCCGGTGACCTCACAAAAGACGGTGAGCTGGAAAGCCATAAGGCTCTTGCAAAGCGTCTTGAACAGTTTGAGGAAGAAACAGGCATCCCTGTTTTGGTTATTCCGGGCAACCACGATATCAACAACAGCAACGCTGTAACCTTTGAAAACGGCTATAAAGAGCCTGCCGAAACAACATCACCCGAGCAGTTCAGAGAAATCTATGCAAACCTCGGCTATGATATGGCGGACAGCTTCTTTGTTCCCGAAGAAGGCAAAAAAGGCGGCATGCTCTCATATGCGGCAACAGTCGGCGGCTACAGACTAATCTGCATCGACAGCTGCATGTACAGCGAGGATAACGGCGCAGAAGGCAATGAACACATGACAGACGGCAGAATTGCAGAAGGCTTGCTTGACTGGATTGTTGCCGAATGCGAAAAAGCCAATGACGACGGTCTCACAATCATCGGCATGCAGCATCATAACCTCATTCCCCACACCGCAATCGAGGAAGCAACTCTTTGGGCATTCGTTGTGCAGGACTGGCTCAGAGTTGCCGAAACCTATGCAGATGCAGGCATGCACTATGTCTTCACAGGTCACCTTCATGCAAACGACACCAACAGCCATGTTAACGATAACGGTGAAACGGTATACGATATCCTCACTCCCACTCTCACAGGCTTCCCCAACTACTATAAAATCGTAGACTTCACATCAGACGGCGAAACAACATCAATGAACATGACTACCATGGAAATTGACGAATACCAGCCTGTTGTCAGCGACGACGGAACGGTTTACGAAAAGCCCTTTAAATACACATATTCTTTCGGCAGAACCTTTGGCGAAACAGGTTTGCAGGATTTGGTTATGGGCGCAATAGAGCCTCTTATTGAAGAATATTTCCCGAAAATTCAGGAAGCAGGAGGTCTGCTTGAATTTCTGAAAGAATCGGGAATCGACCTTGAAAAGATTCTTGTTGACGCTCTCGGCACAAATGGTCTTCAGCTCGGTTCTGTTGAAATTCTCACAATCAGCTCAAACGTTATGGGATTCATTGAAGACCTCGGGGAGCAGATTGACGAAGGCTATATCAACGACTCCGAGGGTACAATTGCAAAGGTTGAAGCAATTATCAACAAGGTGCTCAACTACGTGATCAGCGATTATAAAGCAACAATCCCCGAAAAGTACCTCGGTCTTGAAGTAAATGAAGAGGGCTGCACCCTCGGTGAAATGGCATTCACCATTATGCATTCATATTACAGCGGCGATGAAGATATCTCCGAGCTCGATTATATGAATGACATACTTAAAAATCTTTACAGCGGTAAACTTGCAGAGGAAATCTTCAACCTTCTTTTTGATGTTGTTGTAAACGACCTTGTTAAGGGTGAAATCCTCTCAAACCTCGATTTCAATCCCGGTGAGCTCTTCCCAAAAGGAAATATACTCTATATTTTCGGCAGACTCCTTCAGGGCATCACAGAAGCACTCCTCGGCGGCGACAACAGCTTCCTCAACCTTGTTGATTCTGTTCTCTCTATCCCCGTTATTCCCGAAGAATACAGCTCAATTGATGCTATCCTTGAACACCTCATGAACGAATATATAACCCCGAGCCAGTATGAAGCATGGGGCTACACTATGGCATGGATGCTCAGCGCATTCCTTATTGACGATAACCCCGATGAATGTATGGATAACAATGCATCCTTCACCTACAGCGGTCCCGTTGAGGTTGAGGCAACTCAGGATAACTACAGGCTGCCCTCAAACATTGCCGTTACCCTCGGCGAAGATTCGGCAACCGAGGTCAGCATCACATGGCTTACAAAATACAGTGTTGAGGGAACAGATATCGAAATTGTTCCTTACAGCGAAAATCCCGAATTTACCGGCAAGGCATCAACGGGTTCATATATTAACGCTTCAAGCGAAAGCATTGATAAAACATATTTCGGCGCAGACCTCGGTATCCTCGGTCTTCTTCCGTTCTCAAAGGATTATGTTAAGCATTCAATAACGCTTTCCGAGCTTGAGCCCGGAACAAAATACAGCTACCGTGTAGGCGATGCAGAACTTGGCTGGTGGAGCGAAACAGGCACAATCACAACGGCAGAGGGCAACGACGAGGCCTTCACCTTCTTCTATCTCACCGACCCGCAGGCACAGAGAGAAGACCAATACGAAACTCCCGCAAATGTTATTGACTCCGCTTATAAGCTTTATCCCAATGCAAGATTCATTGTTTCTGCCGGCGACAATGTTGACGAGGGCAAAAACATGAAGCATTGGCACTATCTGCTCAATTCTACAAATTCACTTCTCAGTCTTCCTTATATGCCCGCAACAGGTAACCATGAGGACGAGGGCGCAGTGCTTACCGAAAACTTCACTCTTCCCAACATTCCCGAGCAGGAGCTTGATTCAGGCGTTTATTATTCATATGATTATAATAACGTTCATTTCACCGTTCTTAACACTAACGACATTGACGACGACAAGCTCAGTGATAAGCAGATTGAATGGATGAAAAACGACATAAAATCCAGCAATGCAAAGTGGAAGATAGTTGTTCTCCACAAGGCTCTTTATTCCAACGGCTCACATTATGATGACGGAGAAGTTGAGAGCATGAGAACCCAGCTCGGAGCACTTCTCCCCTATCTCGGCGTTGACCTTGTTCTTCAGGGACATGACCACGTTTATCTCAGAACCGATGTGCTTAACGCAAACGCGGTTGTTCCCGCCAGGGAAGGCACAACAACCTATAACGGCAAGGACTATCTCACAAAATATAATCCTTGCGGCACAATTTACGCAATCGGCGGCACGGCAGGCGTTAAGGTTTATCACACAAAGGATGCTGCTGCAACTGATGAAAAGTTCCCCAGAGCAGAAGCAATTGTTGACGTTGAAAACTCAATGTTCTCCGCAATCACCGTTGATGGCGATACACTCTATTACAACGCTTATCAGGTAAGCGACAGCGGCGAAACAGAAAGAGTTGATAATTTCGCAATTGAAAAGACCAACGACGAAGCACCGACAGACAAGATTAAGCTTGACGGCATTGACGACCTGATTTCAGATCTTCTTGAAAACTTCAACATCAGCTTCGCATGGAGAATCACAAACTTCCTGCTCGACCTTGTCGGCAAGGTAATGAATATCTTTTGGGCAATATTTTAATTGATCAGAAAACCCGCACCGTATGAAAATTCATACGGTGCGGGTTTTTATTATAATTCAAATTTATTCCACGGATATTCTGCTGTATCAGGCTTGACGGAAAAACTCATTTTCTCTCCGCTTTTAGGATGGGTAAACTCAATGGTATGCGCAAAAAGAGCAAGCTTTCCGCTTCCACCCCCATACTTTCCGTCGCCGAAAAGCGGCATTCTTCTGCTTGCGAACTGCACTCTTATCTGGTGCGTTCTGCCCGTGTGAAGCAGAATGTCAAGCAAGGTTATGTTCTCGCTTTCGCCGATGACCTCATATTCCAGAGAAGCATCACGCACGCCCTTTCTCATTCGCTTGACAACATATGTTTTATTCTTCTGCTTATCTCTGAAAAGCAAATCTGTGAGCACACCGCTTTTCTCTGCAGGAACACCTTGCACAACGGCATAATATCGCTTTTTTATTCTGTTTTGCTCCGCCTGCCTTGAAAGATTTGCAGCCGCCTTTGAGCTTTTGGCATAAACCATAAGGCCCGCTGTTTCTCTGTCCAGGCGGTGAACGGGATATGCCTGCGCATTTTCACCCTGCTGTTCAAAGCAAGCATTAAGCATTGATATCATGTCCTTGCCACCGTCCGTGCTCTGGCTGACAACACCTGCCGGTTTAAGGCATACAGCAATCTCACTGTCCTGAAATAGTATCTCCATTTTCTAACCTGTTCTTTGCTCTTTTTTCGCTCTTTCTCAATGCATACTTCATGTGGTCAACAACCAGCCATATTTGTGTTCCGAGCTTCAGCGGATCTTCTCTCATGCCTGTTCTGAACCATTCGGATATAATGCCGAAATATGCATATTCATAGAAAGAAGCGACAAATTCAATATCTTCCTCGGGAACAAGCATTCCCTGCGCCTGATTCTGAACCGCATCAACGGCAATCATCTTACATGCCTTATACATGTAGGTTTCAAGATAATCATAGCTTCGAGATGCGCAGATGTTGTTGATAACCTTTTTGTGACTATAGGCAACATTGGCAATTTTTATGAATGCTTCTGCCCATGATCTGCCCTGCTTATGAGCTTCGGAAAGCTCATTAAGCTCTTTCATAAACACCTCTTCAAGCAAATCATAAATATCGCTGTAATAATAATAAAAGGTATTACGGTTGATTTCGCAAGCTTCAACAATATCTTTAACCGTTATTCTGTCAAACGGTTTTTTCTCAAGCAAATCGATAAAAGTATAATAAATCTGCTTTTTTGTATCCTTTTGCATATTCTCCCTCCGATTATATTACTTCCTATATTATAAGTGTCAGATTTCTTCGTTTTTGTTGCATTTTTATTTATATTATAGCATGTTTTTCAAAAAATTTCAAATAGTTGCTCAATTTTTGCCCGTTGTTTCAATTACCTGAGCACTCATCGGCTCCGCAGTAGTCTGCGGCAATGAAGCTTCGGGAAAATCAAAGCCATGAATAAATCCGCCCAATTCAAGTGAACATATATCGCCGCCGATTACTCTGCCGTCATAAATCAGCAGGTTTGCCTGAACAGTGCCCGTAAGCTCTTCAAGCCCCGGATAATTCAGCACATCATATGTCCAGCGTTTTGCACGGATACCCTTATACGGCTCAAGATCAAGCCCCTGCGCCTTGTTCATTTCGGCATATTCCGTATATCCCGCATCAAAATCCTCGGGAATAATAACCTCGCTTATTTCAACAGGGTCCTCTGAAATTTTCCAACCGAACTGCGAAAGAAAAGCCGCCCTTTCCGCCGCATTTTCCGCCTTGTAATTAACTGCCGAATCATTCGCTGCAGG
>JBGVNA010000153.1:0-33746 GCA_045125175.1 Acutalibacteraceae bacterium | reverse complement strand
ATAATTGCAGCAATGATTAATATCGCCAGAGTGTAAGGAAACAAAGCTGCCACAATCATTCCGATTGCAAAGGCAATTAAAACTTTTCCGTTTGAAACGCATCTCAAAAAAATCACCGCCTGATTATACTGCTTGAGTCTTTGCTCATTACAGTATAATCAAAGGCGGAGTTTTTCGTTACTTGTTATGTTTTTTATAGCCGCTTAATTCCCATTCTTTAATGTTCTTTGCCTGTTCCATCATAGCGCAGTAGCTTTCATGGCGGCTGACGGGAATTTCCCCGTCTTCAACAGCCTGAATTATGCGGCAGCCTTTATCTTTTGTATGAAGACATGAGGTAAATTTACATTGACCGATATATTTTTCAAATTCTTTAAATGCATAAGGTAAATCTTCTTTTAGTATCGGCTCGGTTTCTTCTGTTTCAAACGAAGAAAATCCCGGAGTATCTGCAACATATCCGCCCTCAACTTTAAACAGCTCACTATGGCGGGTTGTATGCCTTCCTCTGCCAAGTTTATCACTGATTTCGCCTGTTTTAAGGCACAAATCGGGGTCAATTGCATTTAGCAAAGATGATTTACCGACGCCCGAATTGCCACAAAAAGCACTTATATGACCTGCAAGCTCTGCCCTGACAGCATCAACACCTTCGCCGGTCACGCATGAAACAGCAATTACCTTGATACCTGCTTTTTTATATATTTCAATATATTCATCAGCACTCTTGAGGTCATTTTTTGTGAACACAACAACAGGCTCAATACCTTTACTGACTGCAAGGGCAGTTAATCTGTCGATAATAAGAAGAACAGGATTCGGCTCACATACTGACGAAACAATAAACAGCCTGTCCGCATTTGCAACAGGCGGTCTGATAAGCACACTGCTGCGTTCATATATTTCATCAATTGTGTTTTCGGCTTTATCATTCACACTTATTGACACTCGGTCACCTGCAAGCGGCTTTATGCCTGATTTGCGGAAAACACCCCTTGCCTTGCATTCATATATTTCCCCGGCGGCTTCCACATAGTAGAAGCCGCCGATTCCTTTAATTATAATTCCATCAAGCTTTGGCATTTATACGCCTTCCCTCTCACCGACAACAAGAGTTATTTCTGTATTAATAGGATACGTTTGTGTTATGCCGATAATTGTATTTGAAGTTGCCGACGGGCTCTGTGAAAGAATTCTTCCGTCACTTGCACTGTCATACACAATTTGAGCTTCAACATGGTAATTATTAAAACCGTTTGATTTAAGCTGAGCAATAGCGTTATCTAAAGTCATACCAACTACATTAGGAATAGCTCTTCGTGTGCCGCTTGAGGATTTATAGTTTTCATTAAGAACGACTGCAGGAGACTGTGTAAAATCAACTGTGCAGGTGTAATATTCTTTATCGTCAATAAACACCTTTACAGAAGCATCAGAACCGCTTCCCTCAACATCAAACGTGTAAGGGCTTCCATCCATAAGCAAAGTCTTGCTTCCGATTGATTCATTATTTACGAACACCTCAAAAGTGCCTCTGGTTGAACCCGAAGCAGGAAGTGTAACTTGCAGCTGTGCAACACTTGATGCCGGAATACCGTTACTTACGGTAATCTTAACCTTACTGCCGGGAATAACCTTTTCACCGGCTTCAGGTGACTGAGCAATAACTGTTCCTGCAGGTTCATCACTGTTTTCTTCAATTATTTCGGGATCCATCTCAAGTTTAAGCGATTCAAGAATAGCTTCTGCCATTTCTATATCCCATGCAATGCCCGTAACCTGCGGCACCTCAACAAAATCCTCGTCGCTTGCGAAATAAACTATGATGATTGTTTCGGCATCAACCTCTTCACCTTCTTCGGGATCGGTTTTGATAACATCGCCGAATTTTTCCGTGCTGAGCAAAGGCATAAGCTTAACTGTTAAACCTTTGTTTTCAAGAGTTTTCTGCGCAAGCTCATAACCGAGGCCGATGACGTCGGGGACAACAATCTTTTGCGCATTGTTTGCAACTGAAAGAACAATTTCGTTATTGTTTTTATCAATTTTTTGACCGCTGGTCGGTTTCTGGTCAAATACATCGCCATTTTCATGAGCGCTGTTTGAAATTTCATTAACAACAATATTGAAATCAGAATATTCAGAATTTCCGTAAATCTCTTCTTCATAATTTTTACCGATAAACTGCGGAACAACCAGGGTGTCACCCTTAAAAACATCGGTAAAGAAGAAAAGAAATGCAAAAACGATAATTGCGAGCACAAGAACACCGATTGAAACTCCTATAGCTATAAGACTACCCTTGCTCTTCTGCGTTTCATCTTCATCAAGCTGCTCATCGGGTTGGTAAACCGGTGGCTGAGGAGAAGCTGGCTTCGGATTTGTAACCACAGGCGGTGCAACTACAGGCTTTTTTGTTGGAACATATTTAGTAGGATCATTATCCACAAAATAATCTCTCTGGAAACGGATTGTAGGATTGCGCTTGAATTCCTCGATATCAAGAAGCATTGCCGCAGCAGACTGATATCTGTCCTTTGCATTCTTCTGCATTGCATGCATTACAATCTGTTCAAGACCGACAGGAATACTGCTGTTAAGCTCTCTGGGGCGTTTGGGGTCGTTCTGAAGCTGCATAAGAGCAACAGACACCGAATTATCCGACTGGAAAGGAAGCTGACCCGTAAGCATCTCATAAAGCACAACGCCTACTGAATAGATATCTGCTCTGTCATCTGTTGTGTCTCCCCTTGCCTGCTCGGGGCTGATATAGTGAACGGAACCGATTGCGCTGTCGGTCATGGTTTTAGTATCACTGTAGCTGAATCTTGCAATACCGAAATCCGTTACCTTTATGTTTCCGTTAGAAAGAAGCATTATGTTCTGAGGCTTGATATCTCTGTGAACAATGCCTTTATCATGCGCATGCTGAAGTGCTCTGAGAATCTGCATTGTAAAATGCACGGTTTCTTTGATACCGAGCTTACCCTGCTGCTCAATATACTCCTTGAGTGTGATGCCTTCAACATATTCCATTACAATATACTGAAGTCTGTCGCCGTAGCTGACGTTGAAAACCTTCACGATATTGGGATGTGAGAGCACGGCAATTGCCTTCGATTCATTTTTAAACCTGCGGCGGAATTCTTCATTTGCAAGATATTCTTCTTTAAGAATTTTAACCGCAACTGTTCTGTCATCGATATTGTCATAAGCTTTATAAACAACTGCCATACCGCCGACACCGATTACTTCCTGAATTTCATATCGGCCATCAAGTCTTTTACCGGTATAATTATCCATAAAAACATTCCTTTCAAAATCACAAATCAAATTAAAATCATCGTGCAAGCGTAACAACGGTTATGTTGTCGCCGCCGCCGTTTTGATTTGCAAGATTAACAAGTTTATCAGCAAATTCAAAGTAGCTTCCTTCGCCTGTTATTCTGACAATATCGTCGCTGTTAACAAAGTTGCTTAATCCGTCAGAACAAAGAATCAGCAAGTCTCCATCATCAAAATTTTCCTGACAAAAATCTATCCTGATTTCTTCATCAACGCCGAGAGCTCTTGTAATAATATGTTTACTCGGATGGTCTGCTGCTTCTTCGAGCGTTATTTCGCCGTTTTCAAGCATTCTCTGAACAACCGAATGGTCACGGGTAAGCTGATTCAGCTTGCCATCTGATATTTTATAAGCTCTGCTGTCACCTGCATGAGCGATATAAACATAGGAATCTGCTGCAAGAACGGCAACAACAGTTGTTCCCATTCCCTCATATTTAGCATCGGTAAGGGATAAATCATGAATATACTTATTTGCATTTTCAACAGCAGAAACCATAAGACTTCTCACGGAAATATCGCTCATTGAACTGTAATAACGCTCTGTTATGCGATCTTTAATTATCCTTACAGCCTCTGAGCTTGCAAGCGCACCTTCAGCCGCGCCTCCCATGCCGTCACACACAACAGCCAGAACCGCTCCGTCTTCAAGCTCACAGGCAGCATATGAATCCTGGTTATTGTCTCTTACCAAACCGATATCGGTCCTTGCGGCAATTTTCATAACTATTCATCCCCCTTTTTCCGATTTTTATTTTCTTTCAGCCGAAGCTGACCGCATGATGCATCAATATCTGAGCCAAGCTTTCGTCTGACAGTTGCATTAATTCCGTTTTTACCAAGAATTGAAACAAATCTTTCTACCCTTTCAGGCGGACTGGGCTTAAACGGACTTTCGGCAACCTCGTTTACCGGAATAAGATTTACATGGCAAAGCATTCCTTTAAGCTTTGAAGCAAGAAGCTTTGCGCATTCATCCGAATCATTGACACCCGAAAGCATCGCATATTCGAAAGAAATTCTTCTTGAAGTTTCGGCAGCATATTTCCTGCATGCCGTAAGAAGCTCATCAACATTATATCTTTTGTTGATTGGCATAATCCTGCTGCGAATCTCATCACTCGGAGCGTGCAGCGAGATGGAAAGCGTAAGCTGCATTCTGCGCTTAAGCAAATCTTCAACCTTGGGCACTATTCCACAGGTTGAAAGCGAGATATTTCTCATTGAAATATTGAGCCCTTTTTCATCTGTTATAAGCGCAAGAAAACGCATAACATTCTCAAAATTATCAAGAGGCTCACCCATGCCCATAAGAACAATGTGTGATATTCTTTCACCAAGCTCTTTTTGAGCACGGTAAAGCTGAGACAGTATTTCTCCGGGCAGCAAGCTTCTTTTGAAGCCGCCGAGGGTTGATGCGCAGAAGGCACAACCCATTTTACAGCCAACCTGCGAGGAAACGCAGATTGTGTAACCATACTTATACTTCATAACAACGCTTTCAACAAAATCGCCATCATGAAGTTTAAAAAGAAATTTTACGGTATTATCAAGCTTCGACACTTGTTTTTTTGCTATTTCACAGTTATATAGAGGAAATTTTTCGGCAAGCTCATCTCTTAGAGATTTTGGCAGATTCGTCATTTCGCTGTAATCACAGGCAAGATGACGGTGAAGCCATTCATAAACCTGCTTTGCGCGGAATTTCTGAATTCCCATATCCGCAAAAGAGTTTGTCATTTCCTCAAGTGTCATAGACAAAATATCTCTGCTCATCTGATGCCTCCGTTCTTACAGAATGCGGCAACAAAAAAGCCGTCTGTTGAATGGATATGAGGCATAAGAGTCAGATATTTATCATCCTCACTGTATCTCGGCAAATCGGGTAAAATTTTAACTGCTGAAAATTCGGGATATTCGTTTAAAAATCTGTCGCAAACCTCTGAATTTTCTTTAGGATTGAGAGTACAGGTTGAATAAACGAGTCGACCCCCGTCCTTAAGATATTTGGTTGCATTACAAAGTATACGATACTGCAACTCGGGTAAATTGTCAATATCAGAGCGATTTTTGAATCGTATTTCAGGCTTACGTCTGATAATTCCGAGACCCGAACAGGGCACATCACAAAGCACTCTGTCCGCAAAACCGTAGTTTTCATTAAAAATTGATGCGTCTGACAAATACGAATAAACATTATCAAGAGCAAGCCTTTCAGCACCGCTTTTTATAAGCTCAACACGTGACTGATAAACATCAAACGCTCTTACAACACCTGTGTTATTCATGCTTTCGGCAATGGTAAAAGTTTTGCCGCCGGGAGCAGAGCACAGGTCGAATACAGTTTCTCCCTCCTGTGCATCAAGAGCCATGCAGCAAAGCTGAGAAGCAATATCCTGAGCATGGAAAAGACCTTCTTTATATGCTTCAAGCTCCTCAACCGAACCGGTATTGCTGAGTATCAGTGCATCAGGCATTTTATCTGTTTTTTCTGCAACTACACCTTCTTCCGCAAGCTTCCAAATAAGCTCATCGGGAGTGGTTTTGGTTGTGTTGACCCGAATTACGAGAGGAGCTGCTTCAAGAGCTTTTTCAGCAAGAGCAATTGCGTTATCCTTACCGTAAGCATTAATCCAAAGCGATATTATCCACTCGGGGCAGGAATATTTGATTGCAAGATACTCAGGGTCCGATTCGCAGCCTTCGGGAAGCCTGACCCCGTTATCCGAAACTCTGCGAAGAACAGCATTAACAAGAGATGCTGCAAAAGAGGACTTATTAACTTTTGCAAGATTAACACTCTCATTAACCGCCGCCCTTGAAGGCACTTTATCCATGAATAAAAGCTGATATGTACCCATTCTGAGAATGGTGTGAAGCTCAGGCTTCAGCTTTCTGACGGGCTGATTAAGATAAAGACCGAGATTATAATCGATAAGAATAAGCCTGTCAAGCGTACCGTAAACAAGGTTGCAGACAAAAGCTTTATCCCTTTCATCAAGTTCGGAATTTTCTCTTAATAAACTGTCAACAACAAGGTTGGAATAGGCCCCGTCGCGATGGACTTTAAGGAGCGCTTCAAATGCGACCTGCCTCGCACTTTTCATAAATCAAACATCCTTTCGGAAAACATCAGTTTCTTCTGTTTCTGTTAAATCTGAGCACAAGCCTGAGAAGGTTAGCAAGCGCAACAATCATTGATGCAACATAAGTCATTGCGGCAGCTGAAAGAACTTTTTTCGCTCCGCCTATCTCCTCATCATAGAGCAAATTTGTTTCATAAATAACTTTAATTGCTCTGCTGCTTGCGTTAAATTCAACGGGAAGCGTTGCAAGATGAAAAACAAAAATTGCAGCATAGAGAACAAGACCTATTGTAATAAGAGGCTCAAAGCCAAGAAAAAGACCGAGAAGCGCAAGGGGCAAGCCCAAGGTTGAGCCGATATTACAAACAGGAACAAGCGCTGTTCTTATTTTAATCGGAACATATTCCTGTGCATGCTGTGCAGCATGACCCGCTTCATGGCAGGCAATTCCGACTGCGGCTATTGATGAGCTGTCATAAACACCCTGTGAAAGACGAATAACTTTTGATTTAGGGTCATAATGGTCGGTAAGGTTACCCGAAGTCTGCTCAATTCTTACATCGGTTATTCCGTAATGTGTAAGAACAGCCTGAGCTGCATATGCACCGGTTATTCTTCTTGAATTACTAACCTTTGAAAATTTATTGTAGGTTGATTTTACTTTATACTGCGCCCATCCTGCAAGTATCATGGCAGGAACAACGAGAATGATATACCAGTAATCAATAAACATACCATAATAATAAGGCATCGTCATCTCTCCTCTTATTCAAATTTATCTCCAACGTTCAGCTGATTTCCTCTGAGAAAATCTGCAGCTGACATCGCTTTTTTACCCTCAGCCTGTAAATTGAGAATTTCAATGCAGTTCATATCACCGCAAGAAACAACAAGCCGTTTGCCGGCTTCAACAATTTCGCCTGCGTTTCTTCCCTTTTCGGGAGCAAGAATGCTTTTATGAATTTTAACGGTTTTTCCGTTAAGCTGTGCATTTGCTGACGGCCATGGCGAAAGACCTCTGATCTTATTATGCACCTGTTGAGCAGGCATAGTCCAATCAATCGGTGAAAGCTCCTTTGAAAGCATGGAAGCATAGGTAAAATCTGAATGATTTTGTTTTTCCGGCTTAAGCTCTCCTTTTTGAAGAACATCAATCGTTTTTTCCAATATATCAGCACCGAGCACGGAAAGTCTGTCATGTAACTCGCCTGCAGTTTCATTTTCGCCTATTTCAAGCTCACCTTTGATAAGCATATCTCCCGTGTCAAGTCCTTCGTCCATCTGCATTGAAGTAACGCCGGTTTTATCAAAACCGTTGATAACAGACCACTGAATGGGCGCTGCACCTCTGAGCTTTGGAAGAAGGGATGCGTGAATGTTGATGCAGCCGTACTTGGGATATTCAAGAATTTCCTTGGGTAAGATTTTACCGTAAGCAACAACAATAACAAGCTCGGGAGCTGCTTCTTTAAGCATTTCAAGAGCAGTGCCGTCTTTCATTTTAACAGGCTGATATACTTTTATGTTATTAGCAACCGCAAGCTCCTTAACGGGAGGCGGAGTTAAAATCATTTTTCTGCCCTGAGGCTTATCAGGCTGAGTAAACACTCCCGTCACCTCATGACCGCAGTCAATAAGCTTTTGAAGGCATGGAACCGCAAATTCGGGTGTGCCCATAAAAACTACTTTCATTCGGAAATCTCCTTTTTGATTACTCTCTGTGTAAATACTATACCGTCAAGATGATCAATTTCATGGCAGAAGCAGCGTGCTTTAAGCTCTTCACCCTTATAAACACACCATTTTCCGTTTCTATCCTGCGCTTTAACTCTTACAACAGCAGGTCTGGCTGTAACACCAACCTCGCCGGGCAACGAAAGACAGCCCTCCTCTGCAAACTGAGAGCCTTCGCTGCTTACTATCTCGGGATTAACAAGCTCAATATATCCGTCGCCGCAATCTATTACGACAACTCTTCTCAAAACACCCACCTGCACTGCTGCAAGGCCAACTCCGTTTGCATGATACATTGTTTCTTTCATATCATCAAGAAGCTGCCAGAGGCGGGCATCAAAATTTTCTACCTTACGTGATGTTTTAGCTAAAATCGGGTCGCCGATTTTAACAATATTTCTGATTGCCATAAAAGTCAATCCTTTCAATGGGATTATATAATTAAATGATTAATAATATCTGAAATAACTATTAAAATTTATATTGCCGTGTCGGGATTGATATCCGCATACACAGTTATCTTTGAGAAACGGGAATCTGTTCCCATGTGAACAAGAATTTTTGAAATCATCTGTCTGAATCTTGCTGTATTGCGGCATTTAATTATAAGGCGATACCTGAATTTTCCGCTTATTTTAGCTACCCTTGCAGGCATCGGACCGAGAACAATTATTTTTTCGCCTTTAAATTCGTCACCGGCGTATTTTTTCAGTAAATCAAGCGCTTCCCTAGCAGCAAGCTTTACTACGGTTTCGTTTTCACCCGTAAAACCTACAACACACAGGTCACAATACGGCGGATAAACAAGACCCTTACGAAGCCTTATTTCCGTTTTGAAAAATTCATCATAATCCTGTTTTGCCGCCAAACGGATTATTTCGTTTTCGGGAGTTAAAGTCTGGATAATCGCCTGACCTTTAAGCTCTCCCCTGCCTGATCTTCCGACAACCTGAGTAAGCAATGAAAATGTTTTTTCAAGGCTGCGGAAATCGTCATTATAAAGCTGCTGATCAACCGAAACAACTCCGACAAGGGTTACATTCGGAAAATTCAGCCCTTTGGCAACCATCTGAGTACCTATCATTATATCATAATCGCCTTTTGCAAAGCTATCCAGAAGCCGTTCATGCGAATTTCTGCCTGCCGTTGAATCGGTATCCATTCTGACGATTTTTGCTTGAGGCAAAAGCATTGCAAGCTCTTCTTCAATTTTCTGCGTACCAAAGCCCGAATATCTGACAGCATTTTCACCGCATTCGGGACAAACACTTGAAAAAGGAACCGAATGGCCGCAGTAATGGCACATAAGACGGTTATTTGCGGTGTGATAAGTCATTGAAATGCTGCAATGCGGGCAGCAAATAACTTCACCGCATGAATTACAGGCAGCAAACGTATGAAAACCGCGCCTGTTAATTAAAAGAATAGACTGTCTGCCGTTCTCAAGATTATTCCTTAATGCCTCAAAGAGAGTCCTGCTTATAGCCTTACTCCCCTGAGCTTTTTCAGCCGTTCGCATATCAACGGTTACAACCTCGGGCAAAACAGCATTACCGTATCTTTTTGTCAGCGTGCAAAGCTCATATCTTCCGTTTTGAGCGGCTGCGTAGCTTTCAACGCTTGGTGTTGCTGAAGCAAGCAGGAGCAGGCAATTATTATAAGCCGCTCTGTACTTCGCAACATCTATCGCATTGTATCTGGGAGTCTGCTCGGATTTATATGTATGCTCCTGCTCCTCATCAATGATGATAAGACCGATATTTTCAGCGGGAGCAAAAACTGCGCTTCGGGTACCGATTATAATTTTAGCCTGTCCTCTTTTCACACGTTTCCACTGCTCAAGCCTTTCTCTGATAGAAAGTGCACTGTGAAAAACGGCAATTTCTCCGCCGTATCTTTTGCAGAAAAGAGAAATTGTCTGGGGTGTCAGACCAATTTCAGGCACCATAACGATTACGGATTTGCCGTATTCCAGTACCTTATCGATTACGCTCATATAAACCGAGGTTTTTCCGCTGCCTGTTACTCCGTAAAGAAGTGAAACAGACGGTTTTTCCGATAAAGCAAGGGCAGAAAGCTTTTCATAAGCTTCTTTTTGTTCATCGGTAAGTGAAATTTCGGTTTTATTGCCTTTTTCATCGGCAAAATCAGGAAGCTTAATTACTTCCTGCTCATAAAACTCGGCAACGCCGTTTTTTACAAGTGCATTTGCAACTGCAGGCGTAAGCCCTGTGAAATAACAAAGCTCTTTCACGCTTGCCGTACCGATATCATTGAGCACATCAACCATTTGCTTTTGTTTTTGGGTAAGCTTTATATCTTTTTCAGCAGGAAGCAGCCTAAGCATTTTTACAGTTAAATCGCCTATATTTCTCACCGCATCATGACTGCAAAGAATCACTTCTTTTTTAGCCATATTTTCAAGAACGCCGGGCATACTTTTCATGCCGAGAGACTTGAAAATGTTATCACTTTTAACAAACACGCCACGCTTTTGAAGATATTTAAAAATCTCTTTTTCGGTATCACTCAGCTTCTGCAGCTTCTCTTCCGGACACTCTGCACTGAAAGCATATGATGCAATCATTCGATGATTGATGCCCGACGGAAGCATTGCCTTTGCCGCTTCATAGAGAGTGCAGAAAGTGCGGTCTTTTATCCATGAAGCAAGTTCCAGCATTTCATCATTCAGAAGCGGCTCTTCATCAAGAACTTCGCTGATTTTTTTCAACTTTTTCCCTTCTGTAAAATCCGTAATATCAAAAATAAAGCCAAGACGTTTTTTGTTGCCGTTGCCGAAAGGAACTGTTACCCTGCAGCCCTTTTGTGCTGCTGCTTCAAGCTCTTCGGGAATGATATAATCAAAAGCTTTATCAAAGGTAAATGCAGCCGATTCAACGGCAACCTTTGCATATTTCATTTGATATCACTCCCCATCTAAAATTTTGAATTGATCAGATATTTCTGATTTCCTCGGGCTCAACAATAACATAATCGCCGTCAAGAATTTCTTCAAGAGCCATGCTGACGGGCTTTTCTGTTATAATAATTTTGTTTTCTTCTGCATTTTCTGCGATTTCTCTTGCTCTTTTTGCAGTTGCTGTTACAAGTGAATAACGGCTGAGATGGTTTTTGAGAACTCCTCTTAAATCTGGATTAAACATTGATCATTACCTCACTTAATAAATTTTTATTTCTTGATGTTTTGAGCCTTTCGGCATCTATTATTGTTTCGATTTGTGCTACAGCGTTTTCAAGTGTATCGTTTATAACGATATAATCATATTCAGACGCTCTGCGTATTTCCTCACGGGCAATCACAAGTCGATGATTGATGGTTTCCTCATCCTCAGTATTGCGACCCCTGAGCCTTTCTTCAAGCACCCTCATTGAAGGCGGCATGAGAAAGATGCTTATAACATCGGGATAAAGCTTTCTGATTTTTTCGGCACCCTGAACCTCAATTTCAAGAATAACTGCTTTGCCTGCCTTGAGCATTTCATCAACAGGCTCTTTGGGAGTACCGTAAAGATTACCGTTATATTCAGCATGCTCAAGCACACTGCCTGACTCAATTTTTTTCTTAAAATAATCTTTATCCACAAAATAATAGTGCGTTCCATCGATTTCGCCGTCTCTTTTTTGGCGAGTTGTCATAGATATCGAAATTTTTACGTCTTCGCGTTTTTTGATAAGTTTATTAAGAACGGTATCTTTTCCCGAACCCGAGGGTCCTGAAAAGGTAATAAGAATTCCGTTATCAGTCATCTTCATCCTCCTCTTCCTCAAGCTCGTCCATATCATCATTGAGCCTGTTTGCAACCGTTTCACTCTGGAGATATGTCAGAATAACATGATCACTGTCGGTAATAATAACCGCTCTGGTGCGCCTACCGTGGGTTGCATCAATAAGAGTTCCCTTTTCCTTGCACTCCTGAATAATTCTCTTTATAGGAGCGGATTCGGGGCTTACTATTGCAACAAGCCGGCTTGCGTTTACCATGTTACCGAAACCAATGTTAATCAGCTTCATTTTGTTACCTCCGTTATTCTATATTCTGTATCTGCTCACGAATCTTCTCGATCTCAGCCTTGATTGCAACAACTCTGCGTGCAATTTCAACATCCTGAGCTTTTGAGCCGATTGTGTTTGCTTCCCTGTTAAGCTCCTGAACAAGGAAATCCATCTTTTTGCCGACTGCATCGCTCTGTTCAAGGAATGAACGGAGCTGTGAAATATGACTGCGAAGCCTTACGGTTTCTTCTGCAACAGCAATTTTATCGGCAAAAATTGCAGCTTCCGTAAGTATTCTCTGCTCATCAATATGAGTATCGGCAAGAAGCTCTCTGAGCCTGCCAAGAAGCTTTTCGTTATATTCGGCAACTGTCTGCGGTGAACGCACTTCGATAAATTCAACATTGCCGATAATTTCATCAAGCCTTGAAAGAACATCAGCTTTAAGCCTTGCACCTTCACGCTCTCTCATTGCAATGAAGCCTTCAAGAGAGGCTTCGGCAACGGTCTGAACAGCATTCCATATTCTGTCCTCGTCAGCAGCCTGCTTACGTACCATGAAAATATCGCTTACTCTTGAAATATCGGAAACCTTGACGTTATTTTCAAGGCCATAGGTTTCGGCAAGCTCTTTATAAGCATCAAGATAACCTTTTACAAGCGAATGATTAAGGCTGATAACGGTATCAGGCTCTTCAACCGCTTCAATCTGAACATAGCATTCCATTTTACCTCTTGTGAGCTTGCCGTTGAAAAAGCTTTTAAGCTTTTCATCAAGGAAACCGTAGTTTCGAGGAAGCTTTGAGGAAAACTCAAAATATCTGTGGTTTACACTTTTTATTTCAACCGTTATATTCATACCGTCTGCGAGCTGTTGGGATCTGCCGTAGCCGGTCATACTTTTTATCATTTATTTTAACATCTCCTGTTATTGATTTGCATGGTTGCAGGTACAGCCCGATGCAAGAGCTTCGGGAATTTCAACACTAAGCATATCTTCACCTGAAAAACCAAGTCTTGTGAAAGCTGCCGAAGAAAGCTCCTTTTTGATTTTTGCGATATATGCGTTTCTGTTTGCGGCATAATTCATAGCAGCTCTTGCAAGGCCCTCTGTAATTATATCATCATTGCAATCAACCGAAATAAAGGTCATTGTATAACCATCAACGGTAAATTCGCATTTTCCGATTTCATTATCACCTTCAAGAGCGGTCATGCCTGCCACACTGTTATTTTCAAACGGAATAAATCTTATCATTTGGCGCCTCCCTTTACTCCTGCAGCTTTGAACAGACTTTCAACCTCCTGGGGAGTGAGGTCTCTCCACTCGCCTGTCTGAAGCATGCCGAGTTTAATTGACCCGACAGCAATTCTGCGAAGCCTTGCAACTTCAAGATTGAGCGCCTCGCACATACGGCGAATCTGCCTGTTTCTGCCCTCATAAAGAACGATTTCAAGCACCGCCCTGCCCTCTTCCTTTGAAAGAATACGGACTTCTGCGGGAGCGGTCATTCTTCCGTCTATTTCAACGCCTGTTGCAAGAATTTCTGCCTGCTCATTCGTTATTCCGGGGCGAACGGTTACACGGTAAGTTTTCGGCACATGCTTTGACGGATGCATCATTGCGTTGGCAAACGCACCGTCGTTTGTGAGAATCAGCGCACCCTCGGACACACGGTCAAGCCTGCCGACGGGATAAATACGCTCTTTAACATCTTTCACAAGCTCAAGCACACATTTTCTGCCCAAATCATCATCTGTTGTCGTAACGTATCCTCTGGGCTTGTTGAGTAAAATATAGCGCATATTGCTCTCTTTTCTGACCTTTTTGCCCTTGACGGTAACGGTGTCCCTTTTCGGGTCAACACTGTCACCGATTTGTGCAACGGCACCGTTAACCTTTACCATGCCGTTTCTTATCATTTCTTCCGCCT
This sequence comes from Acutalibacteraceae bacterium, assembly GCA_045125175.1. Classification (GTDB taxonomy): domain Bacteria; phylum Bacillota; class Clostridia; order Oscillospirales; family Acutalibacteraceae; genus CAG-177. The sequence continues at coordinate 19,632 of JBGVNA010000153.1, read as the reverse complement.
TGCGCCTTGAGGCAACACCTGCCTCCGAAAGAAATTTCTGAAGCCTGATTTTATTATCGGCCAATTGGTTCACCTCTGAAAAAATCTTTTACTTTCCGAATAATTTCTGAGAATATGCTTTCTTCTTCCTGCGGTTGCTGAATTATTTCCGCCTTTTTACGCTCAATCGATTCAGATGCAAGAACAGGTACCTCGGCAATTATATTATTTCCCGAAGTAAACACCGCTGTACCGACAATATCACCCTTTTCAACGGGAGCATATATCAACGGTTTAATGAGCAGACGGCAAACACAGCTTTCGCCCTCAATCCATTGAGGATTATATGAAAGCTCAACGGGAAGCTGAGTCTGCATGCCGCCAACTATATTCAGTGCAACACCGCTTAAATTACATCCCAGCGAAACACTTCTGCACTGTGAAAAACCATATTCAAACATTGAGATATGGTCATTCCAGTCATCGGGAGCATTGAGCGTTACCGCAACAAGAATTACACCGTTGCGCTCCGCCGCACTTACAAGGCATCTGCCGCTTTTCTTGGTAAATCCCGTTTTAATACCTATAGTGTCCTCATATTTCCACAGAAGCCTGTTGTGATTGGTCAAGGTCCGTGCATACGGCGGGTTGCCGTATGTAAGCCTTGCACTCTTCAGAGAGCATATAGAAGCAAACTCAGGGTTTTTTATGCTTTCACAGGCAAGAAGCGCCATATCATACGCAGTTGAATAATGATTTTTATCATCAAGACCCGAAGCGGTAACGAAATTTGTGTTTTTCATGCCGATTTCAGCTGCACGCTCATTCATCATCTGCGCAAAACCTTCGGGACTTCCTCCGAGTACATACGCCACGGTATTTGCCGCATCGTTACCCGATTGCAGAAGCATACCGTAGACAAGCTCTCGGAGCGAAACACTGTCGCCGGGCAAAAGACCCATTGAAGTACCTTCAACGCCAACCATTTCTTTGGTCACGGTTATTTCCGTATCAGGCGAAGCTGCTTCAAGAGCAATAAGCGAAGTCATGATTTTTGTTGTGCTCGCCATAGAAAGCTGTTTATCGGAGCTTCTTGAAAACAAGACTTTGCCGTTATTGGCACATATGAGCACAGCACTCTGCGCCGAGACACTTACTCCGTTTGCAAACGCTGAAACATCAAACGAAAACACAAGCAGACAAACGGTAATTAAAGCAATTATTCTCTTTTTCACAAACCTCATCCTCACATATCGTAGTTTTAAAATATATGCGGATGAGCCGAATTTAATAATTATACGTTATGCTCTGTTGATGCCATATAATCATTGATCGCGGTGTCAACGGTATTATCCTTATTCTTAAGCTGGCTGATAACATCTGTTGCCTTATCAACAATATCGGGCACCATGCCGATTACTCTTTCAACCGAGCCTTCTGCGGCATTGATATACTTAACTGATACATTGCCGTTATTAACAACAAGGAAAGCAACGGGAGAAATTGTTATGCCCGCGCCGCCGCCGCCGCCAAAAAGCTCCTGATTGCTCTTTGAGGGGAAATCAGTGCCGCCCGAAGCAAAGCCGTAAGTAACCTTTGAAACAGGGATAATCTGAAGGGTTTCGCTGATTTTGATGGGATCACCGATAATGGTGCTTACATCTACAAGATCTTTGATCTTCTCGATTGATGTGCCGAGAATTCCTGATGCTGACTGTTCTTTCATTTTGTTTTCCGCCTTTCTCAAATTAAAATTATGTATTAACCTGCTTTTCCACATTGGCTTTTGGAGCCTTACTGTGCTTAAGCAGCTTTAAAACCACCTTGAACAAGAGTTCAAATGCAACCGCTATAACAGCATTAATGAGCTTTATCGGTCTGACCGAAACTTTGGTGTGAAGCCTTGCAACATTTTTGCCGTTAATGAAATCAGGGTTGATTTCGATATTGTATTTTTTTACACGCATCGTGCTGACTATAAGACCCATTGCAGGGAATGCCGCAGAGCAGGTCTTGCCGTATTTGATTGCCGTTTCTGCCGAGTCACCCGCACCGACGGTTAAGGAAATAATAAGCTCTTCAAAAAGGAACGCTCTGCCTATGCGTTTGAACATTCCGCCAATTGCTTTAGCAGCATCCTTGAGAAGCTGAACAACACCCTCAACACCTCTGTTGCGATAAAAGCGGACAAACATATTATCCTGCTTTTTCTTTTTGGGTTCAGGAACAACTTCGCTTTCTTCCTTCGGATTTTCTTCTTTTTTCTTTTTCTCCTTTTTGGGTTTCTCTTCTTTTTCGTGCTTCGGGAGAATATTGAATTTCAGAAAAAGCCATTTCAACGAAACCGCAACATCATCTTCATAATGAACTGTTACGGTAAATTTTATTGAAAGCAAAATTATAAAAAATGCTATAATTCCGAGTATGATAAAAAGCGCTTTCAAAATATCGCCTCCCTACTCTTCATTCTGAAAAAAGTCTCTGATTTGCTCGCCCTGCTCGTTATCAATTTCATCATCGGTTTCAACATCGATATCAGGCTTTTCGGGAAGCTCGGGCAAATCAGCAAGAGATGACAGGCAGAAGCATCTGAGGAAATCGGGGGTTGTTCCGTAAAGCAGCGGTCTGCCGGGAAGATCAAGCCTGCCCTTTTCTTCAAGGAGTCCTTTCTGGCAAAGAGTTGCCACAACACCCGAGCAATCAACGCCTCTTATTTGTTCTATATATGCTTTGGTAACAGGCTGATTATATGCAACTACCGCAAGCACCTCAAACGCTGCAGGCGAAAGCGGAGCATTCTTTTTCATATCAAGAACATTTCTTACCTGCTGCGCATATTCAACACGGGAGCAAAGCTGATATTTGCTGCCGAGACGCAGCAAGCAAACTCCGCTGCCCCGCTCATCAAGGCTTCTTGAGAGCTCCCACAAAGCACCTGTGACCACATCCGGGTCAAGCTCAAGTGCCTGAGCAATTCGCGAAACCTCAACCGGCTCGCCCGAGGCAAAAAGTATTGCTTCGCACGCTGCACGAATTTGTTCATTCGTCAATTTCTATTCTCTCCTCTCCGCCCTCAAGCAGTGTTATGTTAACATCCTCGCCCTGACCGTCAATATGAATTCGTTTTGCTTTTGCCATTGCGAGAAGCGCAAGGAAAGTTGCAACCATTTCGGAGCGGGATTCGGAATCTTCAAAAAACGAAAGAAACCGCTGATTTTTTTTACTTCTGAATTTATCAATTACAAAGCTGATTCTTGAAGCAACCGAAACAATCTTATGAGCAACAATACCTCTGAAGGCTTCAATGGGAGGCGGAAGCTTTCGCTTTCCCTTGCCTACCGCCGCCATATATGCCTTGAAAATTTCAACGGGCTCGTGAATTCTTGTGTAGGTCATGTCAACTTCTATTTCCTCAGGAGGTCTTGTATAAAAATCAAAACCCTTTGCCTGATTCTGAAGCTTACCCGCAACAAGCTTGCAATCCTGATATTCCGTAAGCTCGCCTCTGAGCTCTTCAACAAGCTTTTCGGCTTCTTCGTGAACAGGAAGCAGCGATACGGTTTTGATATATAAAAGCCTTGCCGCCATTTCAAGGAATTCACTTGATACATCAAGATTATCCTCCTGCATCTGACGGACATAGTCAAGATACTGCTCAATGATTTCCATTATCGGAACATCGTTGATACTAACCTTCTTTTTTGCAATAAGCTGGAGCAGAAGATCCATTGGTCCTTCAAACACCTCAAGCTTATATTGAAGCTTTTCCAAAGAATTAACCCCTTTCGGTCAATCAGTTAAACGCTGAAAACGGAAGATCCGTAATGAAACTAATCAGTTTCATGATAAGATTCGTGATATAACTGAGCGGTGTATCGAGAACACCGAAAAAAATCAAAGCAAAAACAGCAATAATGATATATCGTTCATACTGCATAATTTTAAAATAATATTTTGACGGAATAAGAAGATTGGCAATTCTCGAACCGTCAAGCGGCGGAATAGGAATAAGGTTGAACACTGCCAGGCTGACATTTATTGTTGCAGCATAATAAAAAAATGATATTGCAACCTGCGCAAAAAGTGCTCCTGATTTAATATAAAAAATTTTAAACACATTTACAAGAATCATAAAGATGATTGCCATAAGGATATTTGCCATAGGGCCTGCAAAAGCGGTCAACGCCATACCCGCCTTGGGATTTTTAAACTTGCGGGGGTTTACGGGAACCGGCTTTGCATAGCCGAAACCGACAAGCAAAATCATAAGCGCACCCATGGGATCGATGTGTGCAAGCGGTGCAAGAGTCAGCCTGCCTTTGAGCCTTGCGGTATCGTCGCCAAGCTTTGTTGCAACATAAGCATGTGCATATTCATGAACAGGAAGCGTACAGAAAACGACAAATACGCTCGCCATCAGACTTATTATTACTTCAATAGAGAAACCGTATCTGAATATATCCAATAACATTTTTATTTCCTTTCTTTGCCAACAACAACTCTTTCAATCCCGTTAAAATCGGTTATTGAATATGTATTGGCAAACATAACAGAAAAAAGTGATTTAATTGAGTCAGCCTGTCCCTCTCCGCATTCAACCGCAACAGCACCGCAACAGGGCAACCAGCATTCAGCTATTGCTCTGTAAAATGCAAAGCCGTCTTTGCCGCCGTCAAGAGCCATAAGCGGTTCATAGTGAACCTCAGATTGAAGTCCGTTAATATCATCGCTTTCAATATAAGGCGGATTTGAAAGAATCAAATCAGGCTTCGGCAAATCAAAAGCATCAAAGCCGCCAAGGATATCGCCGCAGATAAGCCTTGCATTTACACAGCCTGAATTTTTCAGGTTTTTTTCAAGATAAGAAAACGCTTCGTGCGATTTTTCAATAAGAATAACATTTGCATCGGGGCGTTTTTTTGCAACACTTAAACCTATACAGCCCGAGCCTGCACATAAATCAAACACAACGGGTTTTTGAAATTCCTTGAGATAATTCAAAGCAAAATCAACGAGTAGCTCAGTTTCGGGTCTGGGAATAAGCACGCCCTCACCGACCTCAAAGCTTTCGCCGTAGAAATCCCATGAGCCGATAACATACTGCACAGGCTCTCCGCTTGCTCTTCTGTTAATTTTATCAGTGAACTCAGCCATCTTTGCGCTATCGGTTTCATCATCGGCATGAAATACGAGATATTCTCTGCCGCAATTAAAAACACTTTCAAATATCCAGCGTGCTTCATTCTGATAATTCGGAACATTGCTTCTTTGAAGCAAATCTTTTCCGTTTTTAAAAAGCTCTGAAACGGTCATTCCGCATTCTCCGTATCATCGGAATTTTCTTTTTCGGGAATTTCGCCTGTAAGTGCTGCTTTCATTGATTCAATGGCAACTTCAATAATTGCATCATCGGGCTCTGCGGTGGTAATGCGCTGCATAAGCAAACCGGGAGCTGAAAGCAATTTTGTAAGCTTATTGGGGTATTTACCTGCAAGCTGAATAAATTCAAAGCCTATACCCATAATAAGCGGCATAATCAGAACTTTAACCGCAACCCAAAGCAATCTGTTTTTGGTAAGTGCCGGAAAAAGAACAGCAACGATTGACGATACAAGAATGCTGAGGAGAATTGTCACAAAAATGAAGCTTGTGCCACAACGGGGATGGCATCTCTTTTCATTGCGGATATTTTCAACAGTAAGCTCTTTGCCGTGTTCAAAGCAGAAAATTGTTTTATGCTCCGCACCGTGATACATATAAACCCTGTGTATCTCTTTAATTTTTGAAACAGCGTACATATAGATAATAAAGATAACTACTCTGATTAAACCTTCAAAAACTGCACGCCAGCCGAGAAGAGCACCGCCCGCAAGTTTATCATTAACAAGGTCAAAAACAAAACTCGGAAGCCACATAAAAAGGAAGAAAGCAAGTGCAACGCCAAGCACTGCAGAAATCCCGCCGATAACCGCCATCATCTTAGGTCCGAAATGCTCGCTTATCCATTTGTCAAGCTTTGATTCATTTTCAGCCTCGTCCATATCCATCGATGTTTTTTCAGCTGACTCCATGAGAAGCTTGTAACCAAAAATCATGGATTCAACAAACGATACAACGCCCCTGATTATGGGAGTATTCAGTATTTTATATTTCTTTCGAACCGAAACAAAATCTTTCATTGATGTTTCGATTGAGCCGTCTGGCAAACGAAGCGACATGGCCGTTCCCTTCGGACCTCTCATCATAATTCCTTCCATGAGTGCCTGACCGCCCACGGCAACATAATCATTCTTCTTTTTGCTCATTTGTTATATTCTCTCCTTCCGTATCGGCTGTTTCGTATTCAACAGGCTCAATGGGCAGCGTTATCCTGACGGTTGTTCCCTCGCCAAAAATACTGTCCACATCAAGCACACCGTTATGCAGCCTGACTATTTCATCGGCCACAGCAAGTCCGATACCCGAACCTCTGACCGTAGTATTCGCTTTATAGAATTTTTCTTTAACATGAGGTAAATCTTCGGGCGGAATTCCCGTTCCCGTATCGCTGACGGAAACAATCAGCGTTGCGGGATTTGGTATTTCAGCATAAACAATAATCTTGCCGCCCTGCTCGGTATATTTAAGAGCATTATCAAGAATATTGATAAAGACCTGCTTTATTCTTGAAGCATCGCCGTTGGCAGGAGCGGGAAAATGAGGAACGTTATAAACGACCTCAATGCCCTCTTTGATTGAACGCTCCCTGAAAGCAAAAATTACCTCATCAAGTTCTGCAAGAATATCAATTTTTTCGTTATTAAGTTGCATTCTGCCGCTGCTCATGCGTGAGAAATCAAGCAATTCTTCAACCATATCATTAAGTCTTGAGGCTTCACTGATAATAACACCCATTCCTCTTTGAGTCATTGCCGGGTCTGTTTCACCAATCTGAAGCAATGTTTCACCCCAGCCTTTAATTGCGGTAAGCGGAGTTCTGAGTTCATGGGAAATAGTTGAGATAAAATCATTTTTCAACCTGTCAGACACGGAAAGCTTCGCTGCCATGTCATTTATTGTTGCGCAAAGCTCGCCTATTTCATCGTTATACGGATAATGGTCTATTCTTGCAGCAAGGTCACCACCTGCAATGCGTTTGGCTGTTTCACCGATATCTCTGACGGGGGTAACAATCGAACGGATAAAAAAGCTGCCTGAAATCACAACAAGAACAAACATCACGATGCACGCTAAAGCAATTATAAAGCTTATTCTTACAAGCTGTTCATCAACTGAATCAAGCGAAACCATAAATCTGACTGCTCCGCCTATATCACCGTTGGGGTAATTATAGACACAGGTTGATGCCATTATTTTTTCACCCGACGGAAGTCTGCCTGTCCACTTGGCAGTGCCTTCGCCGTTAACGGCAGAAACAAAATCTGGCATTTCAACCTTTTCGTTAATCTCAAATCCGCTTGATGAAAGGATAATATTGCCGCCGCCATCAATAATCCAAACAGCCATGGTATCTTTATCGGGGAAGTTTTCGATATAATTTCTGCCCGCATTTTCAAAACCGCTTGATGAAGATTCAATATTCAGATTAAAGGTTGAGGTTACCTCATCGGATGAATGAGCGTCAAGCACCATGCTTGCAAAATCATAATAATAATTTTTAAGCGAAAAGAAAAGAACGATTGAAACTGCAACAAGAATAACAACAATAATTGAAGCAACGTTTAAAAACCATCGCTTTGTTATACCGAGAAATTTCATCGCATCCTCTCCTTCCACATAATTTTTAAATAATTAAACTATCCACTTATAGCCGACGCCCCAGATAGTTGTTAAATGTTTGGGAACCGAAGGTTCGTCCTCCACCTTCATGCGAAGCCTTCTTATGTTAACATCAACAATTTTTTCTTCACCGAAATATTCGCTGCCCCACACTTTGTTGAGAATATCCGTTCTGCTGAGAGCTGCACCGTGATTTATGAAAAAATATTCCATCATTTGAAATTCAACTTGGGTGAGTTCGATAAATCTGCCGTTTTTCGTAAGAGTTCTGCTGCGAAGATTAAGCTTGAATTCTCCAAGCTCAATCACATCTGAAACAGAAGGCTTCTTTGTGCTGTTCATGGCAACCCGTCTGTATATCGCATCAACTCTGGCAACAAGCTCCGTAGGCGAAAAAGGTTTGGTAACATAATCGTCAGCACCGGTCATAAGCCCTGTTATTTTATCCATCTCCTGAGTTTTGGCGGTAAGCATTATAATTCCGATATTTTTATTTTGATTCCGAAGCTGCCTGCAAACCTCAAGTCCGTCAACATTCGGCATCATAACATCAAGAAGCGCAACATCAATATCGCCGTCAAAAGCTTCATAAAGCTCAAGTGCTCTCGCTCCGTCCTCCGCTTCAACAACATCATAGCCGCCTCTGCGCAGATTAATGACGATAAATTCTCTTATAGCGGCTTCATCTTCAGCAATTAAAACTCGCTTCATTTCTCTTCTCCTTTATCAAGGTATCTTTGTCACTCTGCTTGTGATATATTCTTCGTCAAAACCCATGTTTGCACCGCTCTTTGTTATATAAGCGCAAACAACGCCGTCATCTTTTTCGATTATGGGAATATATGCGCTGAATTCATCTGCATTCCATCTGTCGGCAGAAATTTTAAGAATAGAGTAAAGCTCACCGACCGAGTCGCCTTTTGAATTTGTTCTATAAACAACCCAACAGTTTTGTGAGCTGTAATTTCTGATACCTGTTGAATTCAGCTCACTGTCATCAAGACAGAGCATATATCCGTCAGCAGAATTTATCAGCGTGTTCGCAACGGTTTTCATTCCGTCAGCCGAATAATCCTGCCATTTTGTAATATAAATATTATCCGCAGAAGCTTCACCGCCAAGAATCTCGTTCTGAACAGGAATATCGATTATACCGTCATTGTTTATATCTGAGCTTGCAATAGGCTCATATCTGAGAGTTGCCGTGTTCGTCATGGTTTCTGTGTCAAGCAAAGGAGCACGCAACTCTGACTTTTCACTGTCCCAATAAATAAGCTCGGTTATCATCTGGCTTTCGCCTTTTAATGCATCAACATATATTTTTAAGGGAGAATCGCCGGATACTTTTTCGGTTTTAACATCGGTATAGCTGCTTATATTCGGGTCAACCTTTGCTTCGCCCATAAGAACAACAGCATCTCCCGAAACCTTCATAACACGGGCAAATCTCTGGGTAATTCCCAAAACCGTTGTTTGATTCATAAAAAAGATTTCTTCTTTTAAGTCACCGTCGATATCAAGGATTTCGCAAACAGTACACATTTCGTTTGAAACTTCTTTATATTCATCAAAGTTGTATGACTTTCTATAAACTGACATTACATTGCTTGATGAAACACCCGATATGCTCCAGATAACAATAAACTCACTTTTTCCGTCGCCGTCCATATCGGTTATAACGGTTTTTTCAACTTCATTACCGTAGCCGTTGAAATCTCCTCGCGACATCCATTTGCCGTTTATAATGTCAAAATAGTGCATTCTTGCAACAGAGCTGTCAACCCCGTCTTTATAAAATATAATCGCTTCTTCTTCACCGTCGGCATCCACATCCTCAACAATAATTGCAGAGCGGTGATCGCCTTTTTTAGGGCTGCAGAAAAGAACGTTTTTGCTCACTTTTTCGTGAAACGCCTCAACAAGCGATTCATACTCTTCATGATAAAGCGGAGGAGAAAGCAACGAATCTACCGGACGGATTATATCCACCGAATCGCATGATGAAAAAAGAACGCAAATCACAAGCGAAATTACCGTTGCAACCAAAGCTCTTTTTTTCATTTTTTCATCCTCCTTCCCCAATTTTATTATATTTCATGTTATTATATCATAGTCTTTTAATATAAATCAATATCTAAATATATAATTTAAATAAAATTAATATATTATCTATAAAAAAACCGCCCTTATCGGACGGTTTAATTCTTATGAAATTGATATTGTTGCGGTGTATTCTCCGCAAGACCAGCAATCATTATCTGTTATTGTAACAGGAACGGTAACATTACCGGTAAATCCATCTTCAACCCCGCTGAGGTCTGCGGTAAGAGTTATATCCTCCGCTGCAATTGCTCCAAGAATATCTGCAGGACCGATAACTGTAATTTCAGAAAAATCAAGTTTCACAAGCTCAGCCTTCGCATTCACGGGAGCATTGACAAAGCTGACTGCTGAAGGAGCCGTAACAGCCTTCGCCTGCATTCCGCGAACAGTTACCGTCACGGTAAATTCTTCCGTGCCGTCAAGCACCACAGCGTTGGTAATATCGGAAGCTTTGATTACAAACGTGTTTACACCTGCATTGAGCTTTGAAAAATCAATTGTTGTTATTTCAAACGCCGTCATACCCTCAAGCTTCTTCTCGGGCACACCGAAACGAGCCGATGACGGACTTACCGAAACGGTGAACGGAAGATTATCAACATAATCCGAGGGTTTATTGGTAAATCCGCATTCGACAGGCAAGGTTGTAATTTTATAAACAGGAAGAGTTATTCTGATAACATCCGTCTGCCTGCTGAATGAAACATTGCGGACCGTTTCACCGTCTTGTGTAAGCGCAACAAGAGCAGCATCAACGGTTTCACTTTGCCTCAGGCCGCCGTCAACCTTTGCTCTGGCAGCAACTTTGCTTATCTTATTAACCTCGGTTTCGGGACCTGATACCTTAACGGTATTGGCTTCGGGAAAAATATAATCGGCTATATAATACCCCTCGGCTACCAGCTCACCTTCGCACTCAATTTCAGGAACAACAACGAACTCCTCATTATCGGGATAATCAAAATAAACCGTTATTTCTTCCGCCGAAACCTCTTCAATTTTGTAAGCGGGTCTTGCATCCTGCGAGCCTACGTCAAGCTTAAGAGTATAAGTGCCTGCGGAATTAACAAAGCTCGTGTTGGCTTCAACAACAATATTATCAACTATATCATCAGACTCAACGATATATTTTTTGCCGCTGACCGTTACATCAACGGTAAACTGAGTTTCTCCAAACGGCTTTAAGCCAAGATTTTCCTCGACCTTTTCGTAATCAATCTGAACAGGAACATTTTTTATTTTGTTTTCAACCTCGACACCGAGCTCTACGGCAACAACAAGCCAAAAGCCCACTGCAACGATTAATGAAAACACAAGCAGAAAACGGTTATCATAAAATAAATCGCTTATTCTTTGTTTCTTTTTCATTTTTTTCTACCCTTAAACAGTTTTGTGAATACTCCGCCCTCTCCCGTCAGCTTGTTTTCGGGAGTGCTGTCAAGAAGATAATCCATAAGCTCTTCGCGAAGCTCTGACTCGGTGAGACCGCGGATAAGTTCACCGCCTACAGCCACGGAAATCGTTCCGGTTTCTTCCGATGTAACAATAACCATGGAATCGCTCTGTTCGCTCATTCCCAAAGCCGCTCTGTGCCTTGTTCCGAGATCACTTGTAACTCTTTCGCTTTTGGTAAGTGGCAAAACACAGCCTGCGCAAAGCAATCTGCCGTCTCTGACAATCGCCGCACCGTCATGAAGGGGTGAATTCGGGAAAAATATGTTACCAATAAGTTCGTGAGAAATTTTTGCATCAACGCTTGTTCCGGTTTTTATTACATCACCGAGAAGCTGCTCTTTTTCCATAACGATAAGAGACCCCGTTTTACTGTCGCTCATTCGTTGAACAGCCTTTGAAATTTCAATTATAGCTTCCTTGACGGTTTCATATTTTTCAACATTGTTGCTCTTTAAAAGAATACTAAGACTTGCAAATCTGCTTGTTCCGACTTTCTCGATTATCTGCCTTATTTCCTGCTGGAAAAGGATGATGAGAATAATAAGAATATTCTTGAAAACCAACTCAAAAAGATATGAGCTCGCTTCCATTTTGAACATGTTGATGATTAAGTACAGCACACCCAGCAAAAGCAGACCCTTAACAAGCTGAAACGCCCTTGTTTCACGGATAAGCTTAATTCCGTTATACAAAATAAATGCCACAAAAAGTATATCAAGCAAATCCGTAATTCCAAAATTCAGAGACGGAATTTTGGAGAAAAAATCTGCAAAATTATCAAAAACGGACATAATCCCCTACCAACCCTTTCTATATGTGTAATAATCATAGCATAATATATAACAGGTTGCAAACAATATCATGAATTTTTACAAAAAATTAATTTTCGGTTTCAATAAGACAGACTGCATGAGCAGAAATGCCCTCACCCCTGCCTGAAAATCCGAGACCTTCCTCGGTTGTTGCTTTAACGCTCACCATATTTACGTCAACACCGCATGCAGCGGCAATGTTCCGGCGCATTTCATCAATATAAGGACGCATTTTTGGTTTCTGCGCAATAAGTGTGCTGTCAATATTCACAACGGAAAATCCGTTGTTTTTTAAAACAGAAACAACCTCTTTGAGAAGAAGAAGGCTGTCTGCGCCTTTATATTTCGGGTCATTATCGGGGAAAAGGCAGCCGATATCCCCAAGTGCTGCAGCACCAAGCAGAGCATCGCTTATTGCATGAAGAAGCACATCCGCATCGGAATGACCGAGCAGACCTTTTTCATAGGGAATTTCAACCCCGCCTATAATAAGCTTTCTGTTTTCACAAAGCTTATGAACATCGTAGCCGTGGCCGATTCTTATCATTCCGCCATCTCCTTTTCTATTTCTTTGATATCTTCAAGAAAACGCTCATAAGTAGTTATACAGTTAAGAACTTTTATCAATGCATTCGCCGAAAGTCTTGAAGGAAACGAATAATATTTCAGCAAAGAGGCACGTTTTTTTGAGCTGTCCGCACCGCCCGTAAAGCCAAGCTCATACAAGTCCAATTTTGTTATGGGTCTTGTGGGCTCCGGAGCGGTTTCGCAAAGCACACCCGCATTTGCAAGTGCCTGCATTATTATTTCTTCCGAAACGCCTTCGACACCGATTTTTCCTTCTTTTGAGGGCTCGGTTTTGCGGCTTTCCTTGCCGAAAATATCGGGAATATAAGCATGTTTTATATCTTTTTGGTCAACCGTTGAGCCTATAAAAGAACGGATTTTAAAGCCTGCGGAATCACTGTCCGTAAGCACTAAAATACCTCTTTTTTCCGCAAGCTTTCTTATAAGAAGCTGCAGCTCTTTATCTTTAAAAATACCGAAACCGTCCGTCTGAATTATTGGAGCATCTATGATACCCGACAGCTTTATTTTATCATATTTTCCCTCAACGATAACAGCCTGTTTTATTTTTATCATGTTATCTACCTACCCTCGCCAGCTTAACAACTGTCTGTTCAAGGACAAGACGCTTGTTGAGTGCGGAGCTTTTCAAAGTTGTATCCGCCCAAAGAAGAATTTCAATGCATTCGTTTATATCATCAAATGAAAGTGACGAACCGTTTCTCGCTGCATTTGAAAGCCTGAATTCCTTGCCGGCGTAATTATAATATTTTGCAATCATCTCGGCTCTGCCGCCAGATTTAACAGCAGCCTTAGCCCTGTAAATATCCGAATACTGCGCAATAAGTGCGCCCAAAATCTGAAATTCATCCTCACGTTGTTCAAAAAGAAGCGAAAGCTTTTTGAATGCGCTGTCAAACCTGCCTGCAGTCAAATCCTTAATCATATCAAACACTTTGGCATCAAGGCTTTTTATACATACTGCATCAACGTCACTTTTCTGAACTTCATCGCCCGCCGCATACGCACAGACCTTTTCCGTTTCGTTAAGAAGCGTATTAAGGTCACTGCCCACGCAGGTTATCAGATATGATGCCACACCTTTTGCAAAGGGCTTACCTCGCCTTTTAGCGCCGCTTTCGAGCATTTTTACAAGTTCCATTGACGTTTTTTTATCAAGCTTTACGGCATATCCGTTTTTTTCAAAAAGCTTAATAACTTTATTCCACTTTGCCCCTTTGGGTTCATGGGCAACAAAAGAAAAAATCAACGCACAGTCATCGGGGTTTTCACAAACAACTCTTTCAAGCTGCTCAAAGCCGTTATCATCCAGATTATCAAGCGCAAAATCCTTGACCAAAACGCACTTGGTTTCTGCCATCATGGGCACAGCTTCTGCGCTTTCGTATATTTCAGAAAGAGTACACTCCTTACCGTCAAAGACATGAAAATTAAAGTCCTCAAAAGCAGGGTCAACCGTTTTTGAAACTATTTTGTCAATATAAAGTTTTTTAAGGTAGCTTTCTTCACCGTAAACGAGATAAACACCGACAGGATTTTCCTTCAGCTTATCTTTCAATGCAGATTCATTTAATATCGGCATAAACTTTCCTTTCCGGAAGATTTTACTCCCTTTTTGCGCTGATTTTTCCGTTTTCGGCACGGATTATTACATTGCCGTTACCGCCTGTTGTTATGCAGTTTATATCTTTTTCATCAAGCGTTTTCTTAACCGCTTCCGCTCTCTGTGCCTCTGCATTTATAACAACAAGAGAGCAATCAGAATTTTCCGCTCCGACAGGATAATTGCTTCTCGAAATTATTACATCGGCACCCTTAAAATCTTCGGGCAATGCAGAATATTCAAAGGCGGGGTCAAGGCAGATAAGCGCGCATAAATCGTCAGTTTTAATATGTGTGCAATAATTTTTGTTGATTATTACGCTTTTAACCGAAATATTTTCGGTGTTGTTCAAACCAGAAAAACTGTGTTTTTTAATGCCGTAAAGCAGCAATTCAGCTCCCTCAGGCAATTCGTCATAATATATTTTTGCGGGTCTGTATTCGGCGAAAACCTTATTTACATATGCGCTCGCACTTTCATGAGAATCCGAAATAACGGCAGTATCAATTCCGCCGCCGTTATCACTGATTGCACGGCTTATATGCATTGAACCGAGGAATTCTGTACCGCCGCAGCCAACAAGCATATTTTCGCCGTTACAGCTGACGAGAACAGAAGTACCGTTGCCGCAATCAATCACGGTAATCTTTGTTTCTTTGCTTTCATAAGACGAAAAAGCAACTATCGTAACAGTAAACATTACTGCGCAAAGTATACTGGCAAGTCTGTAGACAGGGCGTTTGAAATACGAAACAATCACTGTAATCAGACAAAAAGCAAACAATCCGCAAAGTAAGATTATAACCTTATCATCATTTATACGGAATGTAATAAAATCAAACTCAGCAACATAATCGGCAAAATTAATTAGAAAACGAGCCAATGCACCGCCCGTAAGAACAAAGGGATTATGAACCCAAAACGTCCCAAGAAATGCCCCTAATGCACACAGCACCATGCAATAGCCTGCCAACGTAACCGCAACCATATTTGCAAAGAAGCAAAGAAAATTGAAGCTGCCGTAAAGCGGCAATGAAACGGGCAGAGTAAACGCCGTTGCCGACGCAGTTACCATAAACAGTGACACAAGAGTTTTAAGCACTTTTCTGATATATTCATATTTAATTTTATTGATTTTTTCGTTTAGCGAAGGAGATATATATTGATTATAAAGAATTATACCGAGGGTTGCAAGGGCCGAAAGCTGCAAGGAGACTGAACCCATCGCAAAAGGATTGAAAACTGCAATAAAAGCAAGTGCAAACCCAAGCGAATTCAGCGAATCCCGCCTTCGCATAATTATATTCTGCAACAAGAAGACAAGCATCATTATACCTGAACGAACAACAGAATATGTAAAACCGGCAATCGCCATAAAAGCGACAACACCAACGCCTGCAAAAACACTTGCAAGCTTTTCGTTCATGCCTGTCTTTCTGAGAATTTTCAAAATAAACATTGACCAGAGCGAAAGATGAAAACCGGAAACACAGATAACGTGAGAAATACCTATCTCTTTAAAATCCGAATATATATCATCTGACAAGCTGCTTTTATCGCCGAGAATGAGCGCAACTGCAAGATCTCCCCTGTCATCGGGTAAAACCCTGTATAACGAATTTTTTATCGATGCTCTGATGTCAATGAATTTCTTGGCTAAAGGTTTATCTTTTTCAGTAACATTTGTAACCGAATACGCATCATTCACAGGGTATCCGCCAAGAAAAATCCCCTGTGCCTTATAAGATTGAAGCAGACTTTCGCTTGATGTTCCAAGCGCATAGAGATTAAATTTGCCCTCAATTATATCATAAGGATCTGCTTCGGGAGGCGTTGAAAACACGAGTCGGATTTTAATATCCGCATCCTTACCGTTGATTGAAACGGCATGAGCTTCATAATAATAGTTGCCGTATTCTGTTTCGGGCTGACTTGTAAGCTCCGCCTTGACAGCGCAATTCATCATGCCGTCGTATGCAAGTGCAGGCAAATATGTAAAGTTAACTGCACATAAAAGAAAAACGCATGCTATTGCACCCGATGAGAAAAAGCATGGCAAAAAGCCGTGTTTTCTTACGCTCTTTATAAAAAGACTTACAACCAGAGCAACGGCAAACACCGCAAAGGCAGTTACCGTTACTCCGGTTTCAAATTTAAAAAGTATTGCTGTTGTAAAAAATACCGTAAAGCCGATTACGGCAAAGGGACGCACCATACAGTAACACCCTTCACTTAAAATAATCGTCGAAAAATCACTTTTCGATAAGAGGAATTACACCAAGAAAAACAATATCGTTTCTTTCGGCTGCATCGCCTTCAGCAAGAACAGCAGCCTTTGCAACTATGTTAGCATCAAATTTTGAGCAAAGCTCTTCAACAGCCTTGAGAGATTCACCCGTGCTGATAACATCATCAAGGATAACAACACGCTTGCCCCTTATCTGCTCACCCTCAACGCCATCCATAATAAGCGTCTGCTCAGCATCCGTTGTTATTGAACGAACATTTACCGAAACAGGATCTTTCATATAAAGCTTCGCTTTTTTTCGGGCAACAAAATACTTTTTGCCACTCTGCCTTGCCATTTCATATGCAAGAGGGATGCTCTTTGCTTCGGGAGTTACAATATAATCAAACTCAGGAAGTCTTTCAAGCAGCTTTTGCGCAGAATGAACGGTAACCTCAACATCGCCGAAAAGGATAAATGCGGCAATATCAAGCTTATCGCTTATAGGGCATCTGAGCAGGTCTCTTTCAAGACCTGCTATATTAACTCTGTAATATTCAGACATATTAACTCCTCCGTATCAGCCTGCGGGCCAGCCGAAATCACGGCCGCTCATAAGATGAAAATGAATATGCTTAACAGTCTGTCCTGCACTGTCACCGCAGTTATTGACAATTCTGAATCCGTCAAGATTCTTTTCCTTGGCAATCTTCGCCGCAACCTCGAAAACATGAGCGATAAGACCGCTGTTACTCTCATCAATCTCGGCAGCGGATTTAATATGCTCCTTGGGAATTATAAGAATATGAACAGGAGCCTGAGGCTCTATATCATTGAACGCAACAACTTTGTCATCCTCATAAACCTTTGTTGAGGGGATTTCACCATTGATTATTTTACAAAAAAGGCAATCCATAATTACACTTCCCTTTATTTAATCATTTCTTTAACAATATCAGCAACAGCAGCCATAGCTTCGGCAATGTTTGAAACATCTTTTGTGCCTGCCATTGCGCTGTCGGGTCTGCCGCCGCCTGAGCCGCCTGCAAGCTTTGAAACAGCCTTAACTATATTGCCTGCATGTGCTCCCTTTGCAACAGCATCCTTGCCGCAAGCGCATGCAAAGTTTGCACTTGCTCCGTTCACGCCGCAGATAACTGCAACTGCATTGTCGTTTTCCTTAACCTTATCGCACATTGAACGAAGGTCACCGGGATTAACACCCTCAACGGTTGTTACAACAAGGCTTACACCGTTAACATCAACAGCATTGCCCATAAGGTCGCCTGTCTTAAGCTGTGAAAGCTCTGCGCGAAGCTGCTCAATCTCCTTATCCTTTGCTTTAAGGTCTGCCATAAGTGCATTTGCTTTCTTATCAAGCTCGGAAACATTTGCAAGCTTCATTGATGCAGCTGTGTTATATATAAGAGCATTATTCTTCGAAATATAATCAAGCACACCGTAGCCTGTTACAGCCTCGATTCTGCGTACACCCGCAGCAACAGAGGATTCAGAAACAATCTTGAACAAACCAAGCTTGCCTGTGTTATTAACATGAGTACCTCCGCAAAGCTCGGTTGAAAATTCGCCTGCTTTGACAACGCGAACTACATCGCCGTATTTTTCGCCGAAAAGTGCCATTGCGCCAAGCTTTTTGGCTTCTTCGATAGGCATTTCGGTGCTTGTTACGGGAATTGCAGAAAGAATAATTTCGTTAACTTTATTTTCAACAGCTGCAAGTTCATCAGCGGTAAGTGCCGAGAAATGTGTAAAGTCAAATCTCATTGCGGTATCATTTACCAGCTGACCCGCCTGCTCAACATGAGAACCGAGAGTTTCACGCAGTGCAGCCTGAAGAAGATGGGCTGCAGTGTGGTTTCTCATTGTCTTTTCACGTCTTGTAACATCAATTACTGCAAACACCTCTTCACCGAGAGAAATTGAATCTCCGCCAACAAGCTTACCTATATGAAGGATAATTCCGTCAGTTGTCTTGTTGGTAGCCGTAACTTCAAACGTAGCACCGCCTGCTGTCTTTATAACACCTGTATCGCCCGCCTGACCGCCGCTTTCACCATAAAATGCAGTTTTGTCAAGAACGATAACGGCATTGGAATCCGCAGGAACATAATCTGCTCTTTCACCGTCAACAATTATCGCCTTAACTGTTGCTTCGCAGAAGTTGCGGAATGAACCATCATCCAAAATATCATATACACGATGTTCAGTTGCACCGATATCCTTAAGCGAAGCCTGTCCGCCCTTCCAAGCCTCTGCGCCTGCATCCTTACGGGCGGCTCTTGCGGCAGCTCTGCTTTCAGCATAAAGTCGCTTATATTCATCGATATCAACGCTCATGCCTCTTTCTTCAAGAAGCTCTTTTGTTAAATCAATGGGGAATCCGAAGGTATCCTGCAGCTTGAATGCATCCGCACCGCTGAGAACCTTTGACTCTGTGTTTGCAATAATATTTTCAAGAAGGCTGAGACCTGTATCAATTGTCTTGTTGAAGCTTTCTTCTTCTGCCTTGATAACCTTAACAATAAGATCATGCTTTTCCACAAGGTTGGGGTATGCGTTTGCATTTTCCTTGATAACTGTTTCGCAGACTTCCGAAAGGAATGTTCCCTGAATGCCGAGAAGTCTGCCGTGGCGTGCAGCTCTTCTGAGCAGACGGCGGAGAACATATCCCCTGCCCTCGTTTGAAGGCATAACACCGTCGCCAATCATAAAGGTTGTGCTTCTGATATGGTCGGTAATAACACGCAGAGAGATATCGTTCTTTTCGTTTTCATGATACTTGATGCCTGAAAGGTCAACAACATGCTTCATGATATTCTGAACGGTATCAACCTCAAAGATATTGTCAACATCCTGCATAATGCATGCAAGACGCTCAAGACCCATACCTGTGTCGATATTGCAGCTCTTAAGCTTTGTATAGTTTCCGTTTCCGTCGTTTTCAAACTGTGTGAAAACAAGGTTCCAGAATTCAATATATCTGTCACACTCGCAGCCGACCTTACAATCGGGTGAACCGCAGCCGTATTTTTCTCCACGATCAAAATAAAGCTCTGAACAGGGGC
>JBGVNA010000152.1:0-7255 GCA_045125175.1 Acutalibacteraceae bacterium | reverse complement strand
CGGTTGACAAGCTCAACCTCTGCTCCGTTTTTTGTCATATATGCGCCGAGCACCGTGCCGAGCGAGCCTGCGCCGTAAATTGCAACTTTTTCCATAGTAAATTCTCCTTTATATTCCGTAAACTTTTACAAGTCTTTCATATTCTTCATCGCTGATTGCAACAACCGAGCCATGGCGGGGTCTTACGCCGTCAAAGCTGTATTTTTCGGGGTCAACCGCTTTAAAGTTTTCCATATCATCTGTCATCTGCATAAAGAAATTACCCGTGCCGTATTCATCCATTATCATTATCCATGAATCCGTGCCCGTCAGCCGATACATCGAGCTGCCCTCGACGCCGTTAGAAGAAAGGGAAACAACAACGGGTTTATCCTCATAAGGACCGTTGAGGTTATGCGATTTAACATAAGCGATGGTCTGATCCTCATCATGCTTGAAATAAAGATAATACCAACCGTTGAGATAAGTTATATCTCCGTCGATTGTCTGAATGCCCTTTCTTTCATAGAGAAGCTCGGGCATCGTCATCGTTTTGAAATCGTCGGTATATGCATAATACATTGCGGCAACATCGTTTTCAAGCGTTGAATTTGCCCAATACACCATGTATCTGCCCTTATTCTCATCCCATATCGCCTGAGGCGCCCATGCACGGGTTGTGTTTGCATATTCGCCGCCGAAATCACGGATATCCATAATTGTTTCATCTGTCCAGTTAACAAGGTCGGCAGATTTCCAGGTGACAAGAGCGTGGTTTGAGGTCCAGCCCTCGGCACACTTCATATCCGTGCCGATTATGTAATAAAAACCGTCCTGCCCTTTGAGGATATAAGGGTCACGCACACACTGCTTTCCTTTTTTCTGAATGATTACAGGCTGATTATTATTAATCGGTCTGAAATTATAGCCATCATCGCTCAGCGCAAAATGAATTCTTTCCTCCCCCTCGCCGTTACCGACAAAATGGCAGAAAAGATATTTGCCCGCAAGGCTTTTAACGGAGTTTGCATATTCCATAATTCATCCTCCAATCAATATATTCTAACATATATCACGTATATTTTCCGATATACACAATTAACAAAATTTAGTTTCAGTATTTGTGCATAACACCAAAATTTATGTTGATTCTTGTTGCACCTAAAAAAGGATGTTATAATACATACATTAAATTTATATCTAAAGGAGATACAGATAATGAAAAAAGCACTTTCACTCATTCTTGCATTTGTTCTTGCTTTCGCTATGCTTATTCCTTCAAGCGCAGCATCAGAAGCAGACACAAAGCTTCAGTTTAACGCAGACGGTAATTTCCGCATCATGCAGATTGCCGATATTCAGGACGGCTTTTTCCTCACTCCCGCAACAAAGAAATTCATCAAGGAATCTGTTGAATATGCAGACCCCGACCTTATCATTCTTTCGGGCGATAATATTTCGGCAGGCAGTGCAACAATCGGCATCCACGCAATCGACAAAGGTCTTGTTAAAACTGCTATCAACAATTACATGTCCGTTTTCGAAGAAATCGGAACTCCCGTTGCAATTGTATTCGGTAATCACGATGCTGAAGAGCTTGTAACAAAAGAAGAACAGATGGAATTTTACACAGCATATGACTGCTGCGTTGCAATTGACGAGGGCGATGCTCTCTACGGCTGCGGAACATACAATCTGCCCATCTATTCAAGCGACGGCAGCAAAATCGCCTACAACATCTGGATGATTGACTCCAACATGTATGACGATGTTAACGGCGGCTATGACTATGTTCACAAGGACCAGCTTGACTGGTATGTTAAAACATCGGATGCACTCAAAGCTCAGAACGGCGGCAAGCCCGTTCCCTCAATGATGTTCCAGCACATTGTTGTTAAAGAAATTTATGACGTTATCGTAGAAATTCCCGAAAGCGAAAAAGATAACTGTGAAAATGTAGAAGACAACGGCAAATATTATGCATTCAGTCCTCTTGTTTACAAGACAGGTGCGCTCAATGAAATGCCCTGCCCCGGAACCGTAAACGGCGGTCAGTTTGAAACTGTTCTTAAACAAGGCGACGTTGTTGCAATGTTCTTTGGCCACGACCATAAAAACAGCTATGAAATCAGCTACAAGGGCGTTGACCTTGTCAACACTCCCGGCGCAGGCTTCGGCTCATACGGCGATGAGGGCAGAGGCGTAAGAATCATCGATATCAATGAAAACACAACAAAATACGAGACCGAAATCATTGAATATCTTGATTTCTATGCAGACGATGATGCAATGCTTGAAAACTTTGTTCTTTGGGGCAACGAATTTGAAGCAGGCGAAAAAATCGCTGCATTCTTCAAGGTAATCTGGTACAGCATCACTTCTCTTCTTTCATTCTGATTAATTCAAGAGGCGCAGCCTGCAAGCTGCGCCTTTTTTGAAAGGTAGATTTATGACACTCTCATCAGCAACAAAAAACAGAATATTTGCAGCCGGTGCAGGCGCAGGAGTTAATCTGCTGCTGTTTTTTATAAAACTTTATATTGGGCTTTCGGTCAACAGCATTGCAATTTATACCGATGCTCTTAACAGCCTTGCGGATTGCGCAGTGTGTGTTGCCGCCATAATCGGATTTATTTTGATTTCGGCAGGCAGAAATCAAAAATATCCTTTCGGCAAGGGCAAAAGCGAAGAGTTGCTTAACCTTACCGTTTCTGCAGTTATAGTTATTGCAGGTTGTGCATTTGCCTACGCATCGCTTGAAAGGTTTATGTATCCCGTGCCCGTGTGGTATTCTTCGCTCTATGCGGTCATCATCGCCGCTACCGCCGCAGTAAAGCTTGCGCTTTTTCTGTTTTATAAAACAATATCAAAAAAATACGGCTCTGAAACCATGAACGGAATTGCAGCCGACAGTGTGCTTGATTTTTTCATCACTCTCTGCACACTGTTTTCATTCACCCTTTCGTCAAAGCTCAGCTTTTCCGTTGACGGCATTGCCGGAATTATAATCAGCATTATTCTTATTGTGCAGGGCGTGAAAATGACCGCTTCCGCATGTAAAAAAATCATCGGCAGGCGCGATGATACCCTTTGTGAAAAAGCAAGGGCAATTCTTGAAGCTGACGAAGCAATCGAAAAGGTTAATTCAATTCAATGCCACAGCTATGGCAAAACTGAAATTTTCACGGCAGATATCGCCGTAAAATGCAAAACGGCAGAGGAAATCCGCTGCCTTTCCAAAAATCTTGGGGAAAAGATTAATGCAGAAATATATTTATCCTTCGGAGGTAAAAATGAAAAATAAAAGAGGTGAAAAATTTATTCGTGTTATTGCAATCATCCTTTCGGTAATTATATTGCTCTCGGGAATATCGGCAATTGTATCGGTTATCAGCCTTAACGCCAATATAAACAAGGCGCACGGCTTTCCGTCTGTCGGCGGCAGCCTTGAGATTGAATATGCAGACAACGGCGTATGGAATATTCATTCCGATGAAGAGCTTAAAATAATTCAGTTAACGGATACGCATTTCGGCGGCGGATGGATGTCGGGCAAAAAAGACTCCATGGCAATGAATGCAATCGCTGCAATGATAAGCGCAGAAAAACCCGACCTTGTCATTATCACGGGTGATATGGCATTCCCCGTGCCTTACAAAGCAGGCACCCTTAACAACAAATCGGGCGCAAAGCTTCTTGCAGAGCTTATGGAAACTCTCGGCGTTTATTGGACTGTTACCTACGGCAACCACGACACCGAAGCCTACAGCTACTATAACCGTGAGGAAATCACCGATTTTTATTCTCAATATCCCCATTGCCTCATAAGCAACGGAGCGAATGTTGACGGCTACGCAAATCAGGTTTTTAACATCATAAATTCTGACGGAATAATTACCCGCTCACTTTTCACTGTTGACTCTCACTCATATATTGACGGCGATATTCTCGGCATCATGTGGAAATATGATAACATTCACGAAAATCAGATTGAATGGTATAAAAACACAATTGAAGAAAACAACAAACACAATCGGATGAAAATTCTGGAATCAAGCCAATCCGATTTCGGTGAGAAATACATAAATTATTTGAACGTTCCCTCGTCTGTCTTTATGCATGTCCCCCTTTCTGAATATAAAGACGCATGGAATGAATATGTAAATAACGGATATAAGGATACCGAAAACGTTAAATATAACTACGGAGCAGCAGGCGAAACAGGTAAGGTTATTTGCCACGGAGTTTATGAGGACAATTTCTTTGAAACAATGCTTGAGGTCGGCAGCACGGACAGCGTTTTCTGCGGTCACGACCATCTGAACAATTTCTCGATAAATTATAAGGGCATTGACCTCATATATTCATACAGCATTGATTACCTCGCATATTCGGGAATTTACAAGCTCGGCTCACAAAGAGGCTGCACGGTTATTAATGTTGCGCAAGACGGTGAGATTACATACAACGCCGAAAATTATTATCAGAAAAAATATACTTCACACTTCACTAAAGAAGAAGTTACAATGCAGGAGCTGGGAGAATGAAAACAGGGCTTATACTTGAAGGCGGCGCAATGCGAGGTCTTTTCAGCGCAGGCGTTACCGATATCTTTATGGAAAACGGGATTGAGTTTGACGCTGCAATCGGCGTTTCCGCAGGAGCGGCATTCGGCTGCAACTATAAATCACGCCAACCGGGAAGAGTTATCCGCTACAATAAGCAGTTTGCAAGGGACCCACGCTTTTGCAGCTTCCGTTCACTGATAAAAACAGGCGACCTTTTCGGCGCAGAATTCTGCTATCACACAATTCCCGAAACCATCGATTTATTTGACACCGAAGCATATATCAACAACCCCATGGAGTTTTATGTTGTATGCACCGATGTTGAAACGGGCAAAGCGGTTTATATCAACTCAGATGAAGCGGGTGATGATTCGCTTGAATATTTCAGAGCCTCGGCATCAATGCCTCTCGTTTCAAAAGCGGTTGAAATCAAGGACAAGAAATATCTTGACGGCGGCATTGCGGATTCCGTGCCCATTCAGTATTTTGAAAGCATCGGTTATAACCGCAACGTTATTATTCTCACTCAGCCAAAAGGATTTATCAAAAAACCAAGCTCGGCGGCAAAACTGATGAAATATGCTTTAAAAGAATATCCGATGGTTGCAAAAACTATGGAAAACAGGCATAACGAATATAACGAAACGCTTGCTTACATAGCTGAAAAAGAAAAAAAAGGCGAGGTGCTGGTTATCAGACCTGAATCACCCCTTGAAATAGGCAGGGTTGAGCATAATCCGGATAAAATGCAAGCGGTTTATGACCATGGCAGAACAGTCGGCGAAAAATATCTGGATAATGTTAAAGATTTTCTGAAATAAAAAAAACGGAGTCAATGACTCCGTTTTTTTTATTTGTTTTCTTCCTCGCAGCTGCCACAGCATCCGCCTTTGCATCCGCTGCAGCCCGAGCATGAGCATTTGCCCTTTTTACGGTTTCTTACCGATACAACAACAACTGCAATAAATATAACTGCAATAAGCGCAGCCACTATAAAAGTCGGCCAATCCATGCTCAACGCCCCTTTCGTTTACTTTGTTTTAACGTATTTATTCTTTCTGAAAAGAAGGCAGATAAATCCTGCAAGAACAACAACAGCCGCCGCTGTCCACACCGTGAACACACCTGTTGTGATAAACATACCGAATTGATAAATCATAAGCGAAACCGCATATGCAAACGCAGTCATGTAACCGATTGCGGCTGCAGTCCATTTTCCGCTGTTCATCTCTCTCTTGATTGCTCCCATTGCGGCAAAACAAGGTGCGCAAAGAAGGTTGAATATCATAAATGAGAATGCGCTGAGTGCGCTGCCGTCAAAGAATTCCTGAGCAATAATCGAAAGCTCCGAGCTTCCCGAGTCAACAAGCTCAAATGCAAGATCTGCATCCGCCATTGACGAAAGCGAACCAAACACGCCGACAACCTCTTCTTTTGCAACAAGGCCCAGAACGGTTGCAACCGCAGTCTGCCAGCTGTCAAAACCGAGAGGAATAAAGATATTTGCTATAAATTCACCTATTATGTTAAGAATCGACTTTGCATCTCCGTCACCGATGTAATGGAATCCACCGTCAAATGAAAGGCTGTTAAGCACCCAGATAACAACACTTGCGGCAAAAATAACCGTGCCTGCACGTTTGATAAAGCTCCAGCCTCTTTCCCATGTTGTGCGAAGAACGTTTCTTGCAAGGGGTGCATGATAAGCAGGGAGCTCCATAACAAACGGTGAAGGCTCGCTTGCAAGTGACTTGAATTTTTTGAGAATAATACCGGAAATAATAACCGCAGCAATGCCAATAAAGTAAGCTGCCGTCGCTATCCATGGGGAATTACCGAAAACCGCCGCAGCAATAAGACCGACTATAGGCATCTTTGCTCCGCAAGGAACAAAAGCGGTGGTCATAATAGTAATTTTACGGTCACGCTCATTTTCAATTGTTCTTGATGCCATGATTGCAGGAACACTGCAGCCCGATGCAACAAGCAGAGGAATAAAGCTCTTGCCCGAAAGACCAAAGCGGCGGAATATTCTGTCCATAATAAAGGCAACACGGCTCATATATCCGCAATCTTCAAGAATTGAAAGAAGCAGGAAAAGAACGAGCATCTGAGGAACAAATCCCAGAACGGCGCCAACGCCGCCCACAATACCGTCCTGAATAAGGCTGTAAAGCCACTCAGCGATAACAGGAGTTCCGTCTGCGTTGAGAAGCACCATATCAAGAAGCTCAGGGATGCTGTTGAAACGTGAGAAAAATGCTGCCCCGAAAAACTCAGGGTCAAGGCCCTTGAATGAGCCGAAAAGACCGTCATTCATAAAGGTTGTTGCCCAATCGCCGACAGTTCCAATCGAAAGAGTATAAACAACCCACATTACAAATGCAAAAACAGGAAGAGCAAGAATGCGGTTGGTAGCAATTTTATCAATTTTATCCGAAACCGTCAGTCTGCCTGCATGCTTCTTTTTGCAGCAGTCTTTAATGAAATTTGTTATGTAAACATAGCGTTCATTTGTAATTATGCTTTCGGCATCGTCATCCATTTCTTTCTCAACCTTGCGTATATCGTCTTCAATATGGGCGAGAACGGCTTTGTCAAGATTAAGCTGCTCTTGAACTTTAGGATCTCGCTCAAAAATCTTAACGGCATACCAACGCTGCTGCTCTTCGGGCATATTATGAACAGCCGCCTCTTCAATATGCGCA
>JBGVNA010000151.1:0-7717 GCA_045125175.1 Acutalibacteraceae bacterium | reverse complement strand
CCGCTACTCTGTAGCCTGCAACATATGCATTTTTACCGGTACCGCTTGATACAACAGCCTCCATCATTTCCGCAACCGTTCTTGCAGTGTTCTCGGAAATAACCTGACGCCTTACATTCGGCACCGTTTCGCTGATAACATTGCCGCTTTCGTCAAGCTGCTTCTGAACAACATAAGGTGTCATAAGATTTCCGCCGTTTGCAATTGCACTGATAGCGGTTATCATCTGAATGGGCGATACCTGGAAAGTCTGACCAAACGATGAACTCGAAAGCTCAACTATACCCATATTTTCAAGTGCATGATAGTTAACACCGGCAACAGGAGTGCTTTCCGCAGGAAGGTCAACTCCCGTTTTCTCTGTAAAACCGAAGGCTTCGAAATATTCATAGAACTTTTCCTGCCCAAGCTTCTGACCGACGGTTATGAAGAATGGGTTACATGAATTCATGAGGCCCTGTTTGAGAGTTTGAGTACCGTGACCGTCTCTGTCATGGCATTTTATGATTCTGTCCGAAACCTTTATCCTGCCCGTGCAGGTAAAGGTCATATCCGCTTCAACCGCATTTTCTTCAAGAGCTGCGGCTGCTGTTATTATTTTGAAAACCGAGCCCGGTTCATAGCTGTCGCTTATTATAAAATTTCTCCAACGGGAGAAAAGAAGATTGTTTCTTGCAGCGCTTCGCTCTGTTGAATCGGGATATTTTTCTTCAAGCTCCGCCTGCTCCTCTTCAGAAAGACTCTGTGGGTTATTAAGGTCATAGTTTTCCATCGATGCCATTGCAAGAATTGCACCTGTGTCAACATCCATGATTATACCGTAGGCTCCCACGCCCTTTGAATCAACATAAGCCTGTTCAAGCGAATCCTCAAGATATCGCTGAATTACTTCGTCAATGGTCAGCACAAGGCTTGTGCCCTGAACCGCATCATAAACCGTTTCAAATTCCTGGCTCATGACATCGCTTTTACCGTTCTGAGCCGTTATTATTCTTCCCGGTGTACCTGTGAGAATGCTGTCATACTTAAGCTCAATTCCCGAGCGTCCGATATCATCAGCACCCGTAAATCCGATAAGATTTGATGCTAAAGTTCCGTAAGGATAATATCGCTTGACATCGGGATCAACACCGATTGCAGAGCTGTAATAAATCTTTTTTGTTGAGGATTTAACGGTGCCGTCGCTGCTTTCTTCATGAACGGTGTATTCATACGCCTTGGTAAGAAGCTCCGCAATTTTTTCTTTTTCTTCATATTCTACCTGACGCTTGACAACAAGATATGAATAGTGGTTTTTATCAGCCTTATCCTTTATACTTTCAAGGTCAACGCCTGTAATTTCAGAGAGCTTTCTGCAGAGGTCATTTTTAAAATCCTCGTTCTCAATCTGATTCGGTCTTATGTAAACTTTCCAAACAGATGCGCTTTTTGCAAGCACGGTCATGTTGGTATCATAAATAATTCCTCTTTCAGCCGAAATCTCTGTATCATGAAGCTGATTTGCCTCTGCCTGCTGTTTATACTGCTCGCTGTCAACAAGCTGAATTCTTGCAAGGTTGACACCTGTTACTCCAAAAATCAGTATAAGCATTGCAAAAACAAACAGAGCTCTGTTGAATAATTTTCTTTTAGGGGATACCTTTTTCAAAGCGTGCCTTCCTTTCAAAACAAAATTGCTGCCTCAAAATAAAGCGTACAAACCGCAAAAATCCCGATGCATGCATCGGAAAGATTTGAACTCGCTAAAATTGAGACAGCCTTGATTATAATCAATATATATGCTTGTTACCGAGCTGCATATGCAGCAAAACAAGATAAAGCCTGACGCTCATTTTCAGCTGACTGTATTGGCCTCATCTTCAACCGCTTTACCGCCTGCGACAACCACCTTATCGGCATCCCGATTTTCGAAGTAGTGTATCTGGTAGCGTTCAAGCTTATTCATGCCCAAAACCGAAACCGCATAAGCATCGATTTTTTCAATAGATGCATCGGAATTGAGCTGCATAACAAGCCTTGTGTTTTCACTTTTTGCTTCGCTGATTTTTGATTCAATCTGAGCAGCCTCGTTCTCAAGCAAAATAAGGCTTACTTTCGAAAACAAAACGGCACCGAAAAGCACCAGAAGCGTTGCGGAAACCACAAACAGCTTCAACGCACGGAGTGCAGAGGCGACTGATTCCTTGCGAATCTGTACTGCCGACTTGGGCTTTCTGACCTGTGCGGGTCTCTGCGCAGGAACATCGTCAATTCGAGGTGCTGCAGACGATCTCATCGCAGGCAAATCATACAGCGAAAGGTCATAAGCCTCGCTGCGATTATAATCAGCCATATTCTCTTTCTCCTTCCTTTAAATTTAAGCAACATGTCACAGCCATCCGATTATGTATATGGAGGTGACTATTTTTAAAGAAATTGCAGTTAAGCCATCCAAACTTGCTGCAATCATAACTTTTCAACAGTGCGAAGCCTTGCGCTTCGGCTTCTTACATTATCTGCAAGCTCTTTTTCTGCGGGAGCAACCGCCTTGAACACCTTCGCTTTCGGCGTATTGCCGCAAACACACACAGGGAAATTTTTAGGGCAGGTGCATCCCTTCGCCAGAGGAGCAAACTGCTGTTTAACTATTCTGTCCTCAAGTGAGTGAAAGGTTATTACGCTCACTCTGCCACCCTTGTTAAGGCAATCAAACATATTCCCTACCGCTTCACCAAGACCGTCAAGCTCGCCGTTAACATAAATGCGTATCGCCTGAAATGTTCTTCTGGCGGGGTGGCCGTCTCTTTTGGCGGCAGCCGGCATAGCGGATTTTATTATTTCCGAAAGCTCAAATGTTGTTTCGATGGGCTTCTGCTCTCTTGCCCTTACAATAGCCTTTGAGATTGACGGAGCAAATTTTTCTTCGCCGTAATCAAAAATAATTCTCTGAAGTTCTTTTTGTGACAGCGTATTCACAACATCTGCCGCACTCATGCCTTCAAGGCTCATTCTCATATCAAGAGGTGCATCATGATGGAACGAAAAGCCTCTTGTAGGCTCGTCAAGCTGATGCGAGCTTACGCCCAAATCTGCAAGCACACCGTCAACTCCGCCGATACCGAGAGAAGCGATTATATTTTTTATGTTAAAGAAATTATCGTGAACTATAGTTACACAATCAAAAACAGAAAGTCTTTCTTTGAGCGTTGCAATCGCCTGGGGATCTCTGTCGATAGAAATCAGCCTGCCTGTTGTGAGCCGTTTTGCAATTGCGCTTGAATGACCTCCGCCGCCTGATGTGCAATCAACATAAACACCGTCGGGCTTTATGTTAAGCGACTCTATGCTTTCGTTGAAAAGCACGGGTATGTGGTGAAAAGAACTGTTCATTCTCTGTCACCTCTGCGCACTGTAGCTGACATTGCTGAAGTCAAGATCATCATCGTCATCGTCTGAGCACCATGCCGCCCAATTCTCTGGAGTCCAGAGCTCAACTCTGTCCATCGTGCCGACAACGAGAACTTCCTCGTCAAGACCTGCATACGCTTTAAAGTCATCTTTAATTGAAATTCTTCCCGATTTATCAACGGTGAGCTTTTCAACTCTGTCTGCAAGCTTGCGCTGAGCTCTCGCCTGCTTTTCGCCGCTGAATGACGAAATAAATCCCTGGCTGAAAATCACCCATTCCTCTTCGGAAAAAATCACAAGGCAAGGTTCCTTGTGAATGGATTTCATTATAAAAACAGTTTCGCCGAGATCCTTCCTGAATGACGGAGGAATAGACATACGGTTAACCTGATCAAATTTTCTGAGCTCTTTGCCTGCAAAAAGCAACGACATATGTTCTTCCTCCTTTCACGAAATTATCTCCAAAAGTCCCCTTTGCTCCCCTTGTATCCCCTATTATATATTGTCTTACGGATAATTACAAGTGTTTTTTGATAAAAATTTTCATGTTTTTTCATCAATTTTTTAATTTTTTTGATATTGGCTTGTGTGCTGAATTTTTTGAGCCACAAGATATAGGAAATCCGTTTTGCAAACAGCAAAACGGATTTTTCATCAAGCAGTTAAAATCAGAATATCTTCGGGAGAAAGATCGGGCTGCAGAGCGCAATTAACAGCAAGAGATGTCAGCTTTGCTGCTCTTTCTATCATCAGGTCAACCTCACGCGGAGTTACCATCATATTCCCTGCCTGCTCGTAAATCGCCTCTTCATCATCAAATCCACCCGCACAGTCCAGAATAAGCGTTGCAGCATCAACCACAGTGGGAACGCCTATCGAAATAACGGGGACGCCGATGGTTTTTTCACTTATTTCCTGCCTTGCATTTCCAACACCCGAACCGGGTATAATTCCTGTGTTGCACATCTGCACGGTCGTGCCGAGCCTTTCAACATTGCGCGCCGCAAGAGCATCCACTGTTATAATAAAATCGGGCTTTAACATCTGCACAATGCCTTTTATCATTTCTCCCGATTCAGCACCTGTTTCGCCGAGAACTCCGGTTGAAAACGCACTCACGCAGCGCAGATTTGAAAGTCCTGTTGCTTTCAGAAGTTCACCCGTAATGTGACGTGTTGCAAAAATCATAGATGCACATTTAGGTCCGAGAGCATCCGGCGTGATTTTCATGTTGCCAAGGCCCGCAACAAGCACGCTGCCCTCGGCAGGAATAATTCTTCTTATTTCATCGGTAAGCACAGAGAGGCTTTCGTCTATAAACTGCGCATGCTTTGCAAAGGGCTTCACTTCAACGGTAACATACCTGCCTACAGGCTTGCCGACCGTTTCCGCACCCTCTTCATCCAAAACATCAATTCTCGTTACCTTAGCGTTATTCGCTTTAAAGCTCTCAATTTCGATGCCGTTGAGGGCTTTTTTTTCTAAAAACTCGCATCTTTCAAGTGCCAAATCCGTTCTGAAATTCATAATTTTATTTTCCTCTTGATTTTTTATAAAATATTTGGTAATATTAGTTGCAAAAGTTTAAAACATTTTTCAAAAAAACCTTGCAATTATCAAAAAAATGTGATATCATATTCACCTGTATGAAGAAGGAGGTGCCACTATGCCCAATATTAAATCAGCTAAGAAGAGAGTTATCGTTAACAAGACCAGAGCTGCAAGAAACAAGTCACGCAACACAGCTCTCAAAACTGCTATCAAAAAGGCTCATGCAGCCGTTGAAGCTAACTCACCCGAAGCAAATGCTCTCGTAAAAGAAGCTATCAAGAAGGTTGATCAGGCTGCCGCTAAGGGTCTTATCCACAAGAACAATGCTGCTCATAAGAAGTCAGCTCTTGCTCAGCTTGTAAAATAAGCTGTTGCTAAAACAGAACAAATCAGATGAATGACCGCGGTTGTAAATTTTTTATGACTGCGGTTATTAAATTATTGACATCAAATGATATTTCATATATAATTAACCTATCCAATAATAACCTGGAGGTAGTAGAAATGAAAAAGGCTCTTAAAGTTATCGGCATTATCATAGCAGTTGCAGGCGCTGCAGTGGGTATCTACTTTGCAGTTAAAAAATATCTTGACAAGAAAAATCAGGCTGCAGATTGCGAAGAAAACTACGTTTCCTGCTCATGCTGCGAAGCTCAGTAATCAATAAAGAACTTTATCCCCTTCGTCTTTTGGC
The DNA here is from genome assembly GCA_045125175.1 of Acutalibacteraceae bacterium. Taxonomy (GTDB): domain Bacteria; phylum Bacillota; class Clostridia; order Oscillospirales; family Acutalibacteraceae; genus CAG-177. The sequence goes on along the minus strand of JBGVNA010000151.1, from coordinate 2,085 downwards.
GGAGGGGATTTTTCTGCGATAAATCCACAAAAGACTTTCCTAAGAATTTATTAATTCCGCTCGTATTGCGTTGACAACTTACAGAATTTCTATATTATTATTGATAGGCGTTATTTTTCTTTGGGCTTAGCAAGGAATGAGGCGACAAGTCCGCAAAGGATTGCTGCGGTAACACCTGCTGAAGCAGCAGTGAAGCCGCCGGTCAGAATTCCCCTTATCCCCTGCTCTGCAATCGCTTTCTCAACGCCTTTTGCCATTGTGAAGCCAAAGCCCGTCAACGGCACGGTTGCTCCGGCACCTGCCCACTCAACAAGCGGCTCATAAACTCCCAGTGCTGTCAGCACTACCCCGGCTACAACAAAGGCAACAAGAATTCGACCCGGAGTTAGCTTGGTTGTGTCAATAAGGATTTGTCCTGTTAAGCATATAAATCCGCCAACGGCAAATGCCTTCAGCAAGTCAATAACAATATCCATGTTCACCGTTCCATTCCTCTTTTTGTTTATTATCGGTAAACTTGAGGCGGATATTCCAACATTTTTTGAAAAATTATCTATTGACAAACCATGCACAAATTAATAATATATATAGTGGTTTCCGGGGGGAACAAAACATCAATTTAAAGGAGAAACAGAAATGGTATTTGAAAAGGTAAAGAAAATCATCAGCGAACAGCTCGAAGTAGATCAGAGCATTATTTCAGAAAGCTCAACAATCACAGGCGACCTCGGAGCAGACAGCCTTGATCTCGTTGACCTTGCAATGTCAATTGAAGACGAATTCGACATTGAGCTTTCAGACGAGGCTCTTGATAAGATAAAGACAGTCGGCGATCTCGCTGTTTATATTGAAGACAGAATTTGACCTTTGAACCGCAGTTTAAAACTGCGGTTTATTTTTTTGACAGTCAGATTACAATGTGATAAAATATAACAAGAGGTGATTTTTATGATAATCAAAAACGCTGCTGTTTACGGCAAAGACTTCATCCCTGCTGTAACTGATTTGGAAATTGAAAACGGAATTATAAAAAATATAGGTAAAACCGATAACAACGGACTTGATTTTTCAGGCTGCGTTATTCTGCCGGGCTTTATTGATATACATATTCACGGCTGTAACATGGCAGATGCAACTGACGGCAACTCCGATTCTGCGGCAAAAATGAGCAAATGGCTCGCACAAAACGGAATAACATCTTTTTGTCCAACAACAATGACACTCCCCGTTGATTTTCTAAAAAAATGCTTCGGATACATTGCTGATACGATGGGTAAGGAAGAAGGAGCATACATTCACGGCATAAACATGGAAGGCCCGTTTATTGCCCCCGAAAAGAAAGGTGCCCAGGATGCGGCACATATTCTTGAACCAAGCTATGATGTTTTTTGCGAACTGAATAATATCTGCCCCGTAAAACTCGCAGACATCGCACCCGAGCAAAACGGTGCTGAAGATTTTATCGCAAAGGCTTCAAAAATATGCACTGTTTCTGCAGCACACACCACAGCTAACTATGAGCAGGGAAAAAAAGCAATTGAACAAGGTGTTTCACACGCAACCCATCTCTATAATGCAATGAACGGACTCACTTCAAGAGAAGCCGGCATGGTAGGTGCAGTTCTTGACAGCGAAAACGTAACAGCAGAGCTCATCTGTGACGGCATACACATCAGCCCCGCAACGCTGCGAATAACATTCCGTACACTCGGTGAAGACAGAACGGTTGTTATAAGTGACGCCATGATGGCGGCAGGACTCGACGAAGGTGAATATACCCTCGGCGGTCAGCGTGTTATAAAAACCGATGCTGCACGTCTGCCTGACGGAACACTTGCAGGAAGCGCAACAAACCTTTTTGAAGAATTTCAAAATCTTCTTAAATTCGGAATTCCTGTTAAACAGGCTGTAAAATCACTTACAATCAACCCGGCAAGAGCAATTGGTGTTGATAAAATCACAGGCAGCATAGAGGTTGGAAAGAACGCTGACCTGCTTGTTCTTTCCGAAGATTTCAAGGAGATAAAAGCCGTTTTTGTTAAGGGAAAAAAGGTTGTTTAAAAGCATTTTGAAGGCTTTCTTGCA
>JBGVNA010000150.1:0-7177 GCA_045125175.1 Acutalibacteraceae bacterium | reverse complement strand
CAATTCTGCCCGCCGTAAAAGCAAAAATCGAAAGCTTTGACGGCAGAGTGATTTTCACGAGAGATACTCATGACTCGGATTATCTCACCTCGCAGGAAGGCAAAAATCTGCCCGTTGAGCACTGCATAAAAAACACCGACGGCTGGCAGATAAATTCAGAGCTTGAAGCACTTCGCAAGGAAGAGCCTGTTGACAAGCCGACCTTCGGAAGCGTTGCTCTCGCTCAGCTTCTCAAGGCATATGACAACTATGAAGAAAAAATTGAAAGCATAACGCTTATCGGCCTTTGCACCGACATATGCGTTATCTCAAATGCAATGATAATCAAAGCATTTCTGCCCGAAACGCCCATTATAGTTGATGCTGCATGCTGCGCAGGCGTAACCCCCGAAAGCCACGAAAACGCGCTCAATGCAATGGCTGTCTGCCAGATTAAAATCGAAAACCGATAATTTATCAATAAAAAGCTTTAAATCGCTAAAGTTTTTTCGCAAAAACTATTGACAAACCGATTTCAGAGTGCTATTCTATATGCATCAACAAAGGCAACAGAGGTTATTTCATGACTAAAAATGTTTTCTCAGCAACATATTTTTACTTTTACTTTATCAAGTAATTTGATAGGGTTTGGTAAGTTTTGCTGAAAAACATTAAATGAGGTTATAAAACCCCGCAGTGAAATTTACACTGCGGGGTTATTTTTTTGTTGCTTATTTCACGGAGGTAATTTAAAATGATTGTATCAATTAAAAAAGGAACAGACGAAGCTCAGATTCAGAATCTTGCAGAATGGCTCAAAAGCCTTAATCTTGAAATTCACCGCAGCGAAGGACAGTACGAAACCATTCTCGGCCTTGTCGGCGACACAAGCCATGTTGATATCGACCTTATTGAGGGTCTTAATATAGTCAGCAACGTTGCACGTATCAGCGAACCCTATAAGAATGCAAACAGAAAATTCCATCCCGATGACACGGTTATTGATATCTGCGGCCACAAAATCGGCGGCGGCAGCTTCCAGTTTATCGCAGGCCCCTGCTCCGTTGAATCCCACGAGCAGATTTGCTCAATCGCAAACGATATCAAGGCGGCAGGTGCAAATCTTCTCAGAGGCGGTGCATTCAAGCCCAGAACCTCACCCTATGCTTTCCAGGGCATGAGGGCGGAAGGACTTGAGCTTCTGCAAAAAGCCAAAGAGGAAACGGGTACACCCATCGTTACTGAAATCATGGACCTTTCACATCTTCCCCTTTTTGAAAACGTTGACGTTATTCAGGTCGGCGCAAGAAACATGCAGAATTTCGAGCTGCTCAAAGAGCTTGGCAAAACCGACAAGCCCATTCTTCTCAAGCGAGGCCTTGCAGCAACAATGGAGGAGCTTCTCATGAGCGCAGAATACATCATGGCAGGCGGCAACAACAAGGTTATGCTTTGCGAAAGAGGCATAAGAACCTTTGAGCATTACACAAGAAACACTATGGATATTTCTGCCATCGCTCTTCTCAAAGAGAAAACACACCTGCCTGTTATCGCAGACCCCAGCCACGCAGCAGGCATGGCAAGAATGGTTCGTCCCCTTGCTCTCGCTGCCGTAGCAGCAGGCGCAGACGGACTTATGATTGAAGTTCATAACGACCCCGCACACGCTCTTTGTGACGGCCCTCAGGCGCTCCGCCCCGAGGAATTCGCAAAGGTTGTTAAAGAAGCAAACGCAATCAGAGAAATTATGACAAAGTTTTAAGGTGATATTATGAAAATCGGAGTAGTAGGTCTGGGACTCATCGGCGGCTCGCTCGCAAGAGCACTGACCGAAAGCGGCAAGCATGAGGTTTTTGGTCTTGACCGCAACAGAAGCTCGCTGCTTGCAGCCAAAATGGTTGAAGCGATAAGCGGAGAGCTGACTGATGAAAACATCGGCGAATGCGATATGATATTTCTCGCCCTGTATCCGCAGGCAACGGTTGAATTCGTTGAAGCTCATGCTTCGAAAATCAAAAAAGGTGCCATCGTTTCGGATTGCGGCGGCGTTAAAAGACCCATATGCACCCCCTGCGAAAAGCTCGCAGAGGAAAACGGCTTCATTTTTATCGGCGCACACCCCATGGCAGGCACTCAGTTTTCCGGCTTCAACTCGTCAAGAGCCAATCTTTTCAGAAACGCAACAATGATTGTAACGCCCAAAGAAAATACCGATATCAGAATTCTTGAAAAATTAAGAAATGTTCTTAATGATGCAGGATTCGGCGCAATTAACTTTACAACGCCCGAAGAACATGATAAAGTAATAGCGTTCACTTCTCAGTTGCCGCATATTATTTCAAACGCTTATGTCAAAAGCCACACAGCGGTTAAACAAAAGGGCTTTTCCGCAGGCAGCTACAGAGATTTGACCCGTGTTTCAAAGCTCAACGAAAAAATGTGGACAGAGCTTTTCTTTGAAAACAAGGATAACCTTTGCGCTGAAATAGATTTCCTTGTAGAAAGGCTCAGTGAATACAGTGCCGCGCTCAAAGCGGATGACAAAGAAGGTCTTGTTGCCTTGCTTAAAGAGGGCACGGACAGCAAAAAACAGGCAAAGTAGGAAATAAAATGGAAATTATCAAAGTTAACGCATCAAAAGAATATGAAGTTGTTATCGGAAACGGCATTCTCTCCTCGCTCGGTGAAAGATGCGTTTCGCTTTTGGGCAAACGCAGAGCCGTTATCGTAACGGACAGCAACGTTGCGCCTCTCTGGCTCTCCGAAGCAAAGGCAAGCCTTGAAAATGCGGGAATTGACACAATTGATTTCATCTTCCCCGCAGGTGAAGAGTCAAAGAACAAGGAAACTCTCTTTGCTCTGCTTGAATTCATGGCGGAAAACAGGCTCACAAGGAGCGATTTTGCAGTTGCTCTCGGCGGCGGCGTAACGGGCGATATGACGGGCCTTGCGGCATCGCTTTATCTGAGAGGCATTTCGTTTGTTCAGGTGCCGACAACTCTGCTTGCGGCTGTTGACTCCTCGGTAGGCGGCAAAACAGCGGTTAATCTCACCGCAGGCAAAAATCTTATGGGCGCATTCTATCAACCTGAGCTTGTTCTCTGCGACACACGCACTCTTGACACTCTTTCTGATGAAGTCTTTGCCGACGGCATGGCAGAGGTCATCAAATACGGCGTTATTTTTGATAAAGAATTATTTGACAAAGTGTGCGGCGGAGATGTAAAATCGGATATTGAAAGCATCATTGCCCGCTGCGTTGAGCTTAAAAGAGATGTTGTTGCCAAGGATGAATTCGATAACGGTGACAGACAGCTTCTCAACTTCGGTCATACAATGGCACATTCAATTGAAAAATGCAGCAATTTTCAAATTTCTCACGGCAGTGCAGTTGCAATCGGCATGGTTATCGCCGCAAAAGCAAGCGCAAAGCTCGGCTGGAACAAAGAGGACTGCACCGCAAGAATTATTGAAGCAAATAAAAATAACGGTTTGCCCGTTGAATGCGAATTTGCGCCGAATGACCTTGCAGACGTTGCTCTTTCGGATAAAAAACGCTCGGGCGGCACGATTAATTTTGTTGTGCCCGAGGTTATGGGTAAGTGCATACTCAAAAAAATCCCCGTTGAAACTCTCTATGAAATTGCGGAGTGTAAATAATGGATATTAAAATCACCCCCGCCCCGATATCGGGCAGCATTGAGGGCATAGCCTCAAAATCCTTTGCACACAGGGCTCTTATCTGCGCCTGCCTTGCAAAGGGAAAAAGTGAAATAAAAATAAACACAAGCTCTGCCGATATCGAAGCAACGGTTGAATGCCTTAAAAATCTCGGGGCAAAAATCGAGAAAAACGGCGCTGTTTATTCCGTAACCCCCATTGGGTCAATTCCCGAAAAGGCTGAAATCAATTGCGGCGAAAGCGGCTCAACAATCCGCTTTCTGCTCCCCGTTATCTGCGCTCTCGGAATCAAAACTCAGGTCAGCGGCTCAGGCAGGCTGCCCGAAAGGCCCCTTTCCCCTCTCAAAGAAGAACTTATACGAATGGGTGCAAGGATTTCAGACAGCTTCCCGCTTGATGTTTCGGGCAAAATCAGCTCAGGTGAATTTACAATGAGGGGCGACGTAAGCTCACAGTTTGTGACGGGGCTGCTCATGGCTCTTTCATATCTCGGCGGCGGCAAAATCAATCTTTTGCCCCCCGTACAGTCAAGACCATATATTGATATTACCCTTGAAGTTCTCCGCACCTTCGGCGCAGATATCAAAGAAGAAAATAATACTTTTTATATAAATTCAAGCCCTCTTACGGGCTGTGATTTCGCAGTTGAGGCGGATTGGTCAAATGCCGCATTCCCGCTGTGCATGGGCGCAGAGGTGACGGGGCTTAATCCCGATTCAACCCAGGGCGACAAAGCAATAATCGCTGTGCTTAAAAATATGGGTGCAGAGATTTTTGAAAATAACGGCCGCTACAGAGCCGATGTTTCGTCGCTCCACGGCTGCAAAATCGATGCTTCGGATATCCCCGACGCAGTGCCCGTTATCGCCGCAATTGCCGCAACGGCACACGGAAAAACCGTGATTTACAACGCAGAGCGCCTTCGTATCAAGGAAAGCGACAGAATTCAGACCACCGCTCACATGATACGCTCTCTCGGCGGCGAAATTATCGAAACCGATGACGGCATGGTGATAAACGGCAAGCCTGTGCTTTCAGGCGGCGAAACACCGTCTTTCAATGACCACAGAATAGCAATGGCGGCGGCTGTTGCGGCGGTTAAATGCACAGGCGATGTGATAATCCGCAATGCCGAAGCCGTCAACAAATCATACCCCGCATTTTTTGAAGATTATAATAAGCTGGGAGGAAACGCCCGTGTCCTGTAATTTCGGAAACAATATTAAAATAACGATTTTCGGTCAGTCGCACTCCGAGGCAATCGGTGTTATAATTGACGGTCTGCCCGCAGGCTTTAAAATCGACACCGAAAAAACCGCTGCTTTCATGGCAAGGCGTGCCCCCGGTAGAAATGACCTTTCAACTCCCCGAAAAGAAGCCGATGAGGTTAAAATTCTTTCGGGCGTCGTTGATAACGTTACCTGCGGCGCACCTCTTTGCGCAATAATTGAAAACACCAATACCCGCTCGGGTGATTACGATAAGCTCCGCAAGCTGCCAAGACCCTCACACAGCGATTTTGCCGCTATGATGAAGCACAACGGCTTCAACGATATCAGAGGCGGCGGCAACTTCAGCGGCAGGCTCACCGCACCCTTATGCTTTGCAGGAGCAGTATGCATACAGATGCTTGAAGAAAAGGGTATCAGCATCGGTGCTCACATTTCGTCAATCGGCAAGGTTAACGATAACCGATTTGACCCCGTTAATGTGAGCTCGGCGGATTTTGAAAAAATTCTTGAAAAGTCTTTCCCTGTTATTGATGACAAGCAGGGCGAGCTTATGCGCAAGGAAATTTATGATGCCAAGGGCTGCGGAGATTCCGTCGGCGGCACAGTCGAATGCGCCGTTATCGGCATGCCTGCAGGCATCGGCGACCCGATTTTTGACGGACTTGAAAACAGGATTGCTGCAGCGATTTTCGGAATTCCCGCAATCAAGGGCATTGAATTCGGCTCAGGCTTTGACGGCAGCAGGCTCCGCGGCAGCGAAAACAACGATGATTTCATCAGCGAAAACGGCGAAATAAAAACAGCTGCCAACAATCACGGAGGCATCCTCGGCGGAATTTCTTCGGGAATGCCCATCGTTTTCCGCTGTGCGGTAAAGCCCACTCCGTCAATCGGCATAGAACAGCAATCCGTAAACACCGAAACAGGCAAAGAAGAAAAGCTTGTTATCGGCGGCAGGCACGACCCCTGCATTGTGCCCAGAGCTGTACCCTGCATTGAAGCGGCGGCAGCGGTTGTAATTGCAGACTTTCTTCTTGGATGAGGTAATGAAAATGGATTTGAAAGAACTCAGAAATGAGATAGACACAATAGATGCGGAGCTTACAAAGCTCTTTGAAAAAAGAATGAAAACCGCCGCCATGGTCGGTAAATATAAGCAAGAAAATAATGTTCCCGTTTTTAACAGAGAGCGTGAAAGAGAAGTTCTTAACAACGCAACGGCAAATGTTTCCGACGAGCTTCAGAGCTACACAAAAACTCTTTATCAGACAATCTTTGAACTCAGCCGTTCATTTCAGAAAAGAATAATTTATCCTGAATCAAAATTCTCAAAAATGCTCGCCGAGGCAACCTCAGGCACTCCCGTTGCCAGACCCGACAGAGCAACCGTTGCATGCCAGGGCGTTGAAGGCGCATATTCTCAGTTTGCCTGCGACAAGATGTTCACTTATCCCTCGATCATGTATTTTTCAGGCTTTGAGGATGTTTTCAAGGCTGTTGACAGCGGACTTTGCCGCTACGGCATTCTCCCCGTTGAAAACAGCACGGCGGGCTCAGTCAACAAGGTTTATGACCTTATGAATCAATATAAATTTTATATCACCCACAGCCTCAAGCTCTTTATCGGTCACGCTCTTCTTGCGCCCGACGGAGTTGAGCTCGGCGATATAAAAGAAGTTTTTTCACATGAACAGGCACTCAATCAGTGCTCGGAATATCTTGCAAAGCTCGGCATAAAGGCAACCGTTTGCGAAAACACTGCGGCAGCGGCAAAAATGGTTGCAAACTGCGGCAGAAAGGACTGCGCCGCCATAGGCTCAAAGGACTGCGCAGAGCTTTACGGACTTAACGTTCTCAAAAGCGGAATTCAGAATACGGATAACAACTATACACGTTTTATCTGTATTTCAAAAAATCTTGAAGTTTACCCCGGTGCAAATAAAACCAGCATCATGATGACCATTCCCCACAAGCCCGGTTCACTTTATAATATAATTTCAAGCTTTGCTGCGCTCGGTCTTAACATGACGAAGCTTGAAAGCCGTCCGTTGCCCGGAACAAACTTTGAATTCATGTTCTATTTCGACATCGATGCATCAGTTTATTCGGAGAATCTTCGTGTTCTTCTCAATGAGCTTGAGCACGATGCCGAACAGTTCAGCTATCTCGGAAGTTACACGGAGGACTAACATGTACGGTCTTTTAGGCAGAAAACTCGGTCACTCTCTTTCGCCTCAGATTCATGCGCATCTGTGCGATTATGAATACAAGCTCTATCCCACGGA
>JBGVNA010000149.1:0-2018 GCA_045125175.1 Acutalibacteraceae bacterium | reverse complement strand
AAGAATCTTGGTCTGGAAGGTTATCTTACGGAATTCAGAGAAACCCAAAAATCAGCTGATACTATCACTCTTGTTTTCCCTGAAGGTTGGACAATCTATCAGATGTTTGATAAAATTCAGGAATTCGGTGTGTGCAGTAAGGAAGAGCTTCTTTCATCTCTTAAGGAAGCGGATTTTGAACATGATTTTATTGGTGAGATTTCCGACAATTCAAAAAGAACCTTTAAACTTGAAGGATATCTTTACCCCGCTACCTATGAGTTTTATGAAAAAAGTGATGCAAACTCAATTATAAGAAAATTCCTTGATGCTTCAGAAGCAAAGTGGACTGAAGAATACGAAGCGCAAAGAATAAAGCTTGGTTTAACACGGGATGAAGTCATTATAATCGCGTCAATAATTCAGCGTGAAGCTGCAAACACTAAGCAGATGGGTATGGTGTCATCTGTTATTCATAACAGACTTAAAAACTCTGTGTCATGGCCGTTGCTTGGCTGTGATTCAACAGCAAACTATATTTCATATTATGTTGCTCCGAATATTTCTTCTCCGGAAGCGTCGGCTTATGAGCAATATTATGACACATATACACAGCAAGGCTTACCTCCCGGACCGATTTGCAATCCCGGAGATGATGCGATTAATGCTGCACTTTTCCCCGATGATACGGATTATTACTATTTCAGACATGATAAATACGGTGAAATATATATGGCAAGAACTCAGGCTGAGCATGATGCAAACGGTCGAGAGGTTCTCCGTGTTAACAGCCGTTAGGAGTTAGTTTATGATGCAAATTTCCAAACCTGAATTACTTGCCCCTGCAGGTGATGCGGAGCGCCTTTATGCTGCGGTTGAATACGGTGCGGATGCTGTTTACCTTGGCTCTGATTGCTTCGGAATGCGTACTGCTGCTGCAAGCTTTGGCGGTGAAGAATTAAAAAAAGCGTGTGACTATGCACACTCAAAAGGTGTTAAGGTTTATTTGACATGTAACACTGTTCCTCGAAATAATGAGCTTGAACTTTTACCTGCTTTTCTTGAGTTTGCAGCTCAAAGCGGCGTGGATGCCTTTATTGTTACAGATATCGGTGTTATGAAGCTTGTTCAAAAATATGCTCCGAATATTGAAATCCATGTTTCAACTCAGGCGGGTATAACTAACTATGCTGCAGCAAACGCTTTTTATGAAATGGGTGCAAAAAGAATTGTAACTGCACGAGAAATTTCACTTGATGAAATTGCTGAAATAAGGGCTAAAACTCCAAAAGAGCTTGAAATTGAGTCGTTTGTTCACGGTGCAATGTGTGTTTCTTTTTCGGGAAGATGCCTTCTTTCAAATTATATGACGGGCAGGGATTCAAACAGGGGAGACTGCGCTCAGCCTTGCCGCTGGCACTATTCCATGGTTGAAGAAAAGCGTCCGAATGAATATTTCCCTGTTGAACAGGATAACACAGGGACTTACATAATGAATTCAAGAGATATGTGTCTTATTGAGTATGTTGCGGCATTATCTCAGGCTGGTATAAACAGTTTTAAGATTGAGGGCAGAGCAAAGTCTGCATATTATACAGCCGTTTCTGTTAATGCTTATCGTTGCGCCCTCGATGGCTATGAAAAATCAGGTTTTTCAATTGATTATAAACCAGAGCAATGGATACTTGATGAAGTCAGAAAAGTAAGTAACAGACAATATTGCACAGGCTTTTATTTTTCAACACCGATGGATGATGCCCAGATTTTTTATAATGGCGGCTATGTTCGTGAATGGGATGTTGCGGCAATTGCAGAAAAGTGGGACAACGGCACTTTATATGCTTCGCAAAGAAACCGTTTTTTTGACGGCGATGAACTTGAAATAATGATCAAGGGTATTGAACCGATAAAGGTAACGGTTAAAAATTTGAAAAATGAAGATGGCGAACTTATTGATAATGCGCCTCATCCGATGATGAAGCTCAGCTTTGACTGCCCGATGGAAATACCTGAGGGTGCATATTTAAGAATGCAGCGAA
>JBGVNA010000148.1:0-3247 GCA_045125175.1 Acutalibacteraceae bacterium | reverse complement strand
TTGAGCTTTTTTAATAGCTCTTTCTTTTCAAGGCTTTCCTTTTTCTTGCGTTCAATATGCGCCAGCGTTTCTTCGTCTGGATCGATAAAAACTTCTCCGGAATATCCGTCAACAGCGATTAGATCGCCTTCCCTGATGGATGTCAAAAACTCTTGGCCTACGCCGATAACAGCGGGGATGTTCATAGTTCTCGCAAGAATGGCGGTGTGAGAATTTGAAGAACCAAAGGCGGTTACAAAACCGAGGATTTTTTCTTTGTCACGCAATACTGTCTCGCTGGGAGTAAGGTCGTCACTGCATATGACCGATGGCTCATCGGATGATACCGATTTCTCGCCGTCTGAAGCCATACAGGCAATCAGACGTTCTGAAATATCCTTAACATCGGTGGCTCTTGCCTGCATATAAGAGTCGTCCATAGCCGCAAACATCGAAGAGAAATTTCCGGCGGTCAGATGTATCGCATATTCGGCGTTGACCGATTGAGTCTCAATGATATGGCGGATGGACTCGTTATAATCGTCATCCTCAAGCATCATCATATGGATCTCAAATATCTGTGCATTTGTTTCGCCGACCTCTTTGAGGGCCTTGTCATAGATAAGAGAAAGCTCCTCCGCTGCTGTGGCTTTTGCGGCTTCCACCCGGGCTAATTCCGCTTCTATATCAACGATACCGGTGCGGCGAATCTTGGTTTTCTTCTTTTTTAAAAAAACAGAAGCTTTGCCCACAGCAATTGCACCGTATACACCTTTTCCTGTAAATTTCAACATATCGCCGCCTCCTCTCTCAGCTTAAAGATTTGTGGAAAAAAAGTCCTGCAATGCGTCGGCTGCCACTTCCTCATCCTCACCGGTAACGGTGACGGTGACGGTATCACCGCATTTTATACCCATGCCCATAAGCATCATCAGTTTGGTGGCGTTTACGGTCTTTCCATCTTTTTCTATGATGATCTCGCTCTGAAATCCCTTTGCCGTCTTAGCTAGCATACCCGCAGGCCTTGCGTGAATGCCGACTTCGTCTGTAATTGTATAATTGAATTGTTTCATAATGTACAGCCCCTTTGATTTTATTTAATTTCAAGTATTTTATCGCCCTTGGATATTTCGCCCTGGGAAACAGCTTCAACCGAGGTGTAATCGTCGGTGTTGCATATAACCATAGGAGTGGTCACCTTGTAGCCTTCGCTTTTAATTCCCTCAAGGTCAAAAGAAATGAGCAGATCGCCCTTTTTGACCTCGCAATCATCTTTTACATGGGCTTCAAAATATTTCCCGCCTAATTTTACGGTGTCTATGCCTATATGCAGAAGTATTTCACAGCCCTCTTTGGATACGATGTTGACGGCGTGATTGGTATCAAAAACCATATCCACCTTGCCGTCGCAGGGAGAATAAAGCTTTCCTTCTATCGGCTCAACGGCGATACCTTTTCCCAGAACCTCAGAGGAAAATGCCTCGTCTTCAACATCTTCCAAATTAACAACGGTGCCGTTCATATGCGCCGCTAGCTCAAATGAAGCTGTCACGTCTTTTTGAGTTTCGGGATTTTCTTCTTTTAATAGGGTGTTATCGGGTTCGAATTTGAATGGCTCGTCTGATTTCGGAGAATCCAAAAAGTCTTCAAGATCGGATTTAACTACCGACACCTGTGGTCCGTAAATTATTTGCACGCCCTGACCCTTGTGAATAATACCCGAAGCACCGCTTTGCTTTAAAAGTGCATCGTTTACGAGAGCAGGATCGCTGACGGATATTCTCAGTCTGGTTGCACAGCAATCTAAATCAACAAGATTAGCTTTACCTCCCAGCCCCGCCAGTATTAAGGCGCTCACCGTGTCTGAGGTGCATTTGTCGGCGGCCTTTAACGCCTCATTTCGAAGATTTAGATCCTTGCGCGTAAATAATTTTGTTTCTTCGTCATCGGCTTCCCTGCCGGGGGTCTTGTAATTAAACTTAGTGATCATAAAGTAGAAAACAAGGTAATAAACTACGGCATAAATAAGGCCGATTATCACTATCCATATCCAATTGGTTTTAGCATTACCCTGCAAAATTCCGAACAATGTAAGATCTATTGCACCGCCTGAGAAGGTCATGCCTACGCCCACATTGAAAATATGCATAAGCATATATGAGAGACCGGCAAGAATACAGTGCACTACATACATAGCGGGGGCCACAAATAGGAAGGTGAACTCTAACGGCTCAGTAATGCCGGTAAGCATGGCGGTAAGAGCCGCCGAAAGCAGAAGACCGCCGACCACCTTTTTCTTTTCGGGGCGAGCCGCTTTATACATAGCAAGGGCCGCCGCGGGCAGACCGAATATCATAAAGGGGAATTTGCCCGACATAAATCTTGTAGCAGATACAGAGAAATGCACGGTGGAGTTAGAGGCGAGCTCTGCAAAGAAAATGTTTTGCGCGCCGGTAACGGTGACGCCGTCTATCAACAATGCGCCGCCAAGCTCGGTTTGCCAGAAGGGCATATAAAAAACATGGTGAAGGCCAAAGGGAATAAGAGCGCGTTCGATCACACCGTATATCCAGGTTCCGGCATAGCCTGATTCAAGCACAAGCTGGCCCAGCGCGGCGATACCGCTTTGAATCAAAGGCCACACGAAAAACATCACAACGCCCACGATCAGATAAACGATGCTGCACACGATGGGCACGAATCTTGTGCCGCCGAAAAAGGATAATACCTGTGGCAGTTGTATCTTATAGAACCGGTTATGTAGTGCCGCTACACCGAGTCCTACAATAATACCGCCGAAAACACCCATCTGGAGCGTGGTAATGCCCAACACAGATGTAGTGGTATTTGCGGCCATTGCGTCTACACCGCCTTTGGCGGAAATAAGCGTGCTTATAGCCGTGTTCATAATAAGATAAGAAATAGCACCAGACAGCGCTGCTACCTCTTTTTCCTTTTTTGCCATACCGATGGCAACGCCCATAGCAAACAGCAACGCGAGATTATCAAACACAATGCTGCCGGTTTTGCACATAATATCAAGAAGGGTAAATAAAACTCCGCCTTCTTTGATGACGTTGGTTAGATGGTATGCTTCGAGAGTGGTCGGGTTTGTAAAAGAACTTCCGATCCCAAGTAGCAATCCCGCAATGGGGAGCAAAGCGATCGGGAGCATGAAAGATCGTCCAACTCGTTGTAAAACTCCGAAAATTTTGTCTTTCACAATCGTTTCCTCCATTTTGTTTTTTTGTTTTTTGCAGTACCGTTA
>JBGVNA010000147.1:0-12923 GCA_045125175.1 Acutalibacteraceae bacterium | reverse complement strand
CGGTTGAGGGTGTTCTGCTTTCCGACCCTGCAGGAATTTATCCTTCAATGGATAATGAATCTAAAAGGCGCTACCGATACATGATTGCGAGAAAGGCACTGAATCAGGGCAAAAGCGAGAAAGAAATTGCCGCTGATGCTCTTGAAAAAGCAAAGAAAAAAGCTGAACACATCGGAAAATATATTGTGGGTATTCCCAAAACACGAAGAGGTTATTTGTTCCTCATAATGGAAATTGTTATGCCGCTTGCTGTTTCGGTCGCCGCCTCAATTCTTATGCAAAAGCCATTAATGGCACCATTTTTGTTCTTTCCCATGTGGGAGATTTTACGATATCCTATCGAAAGTGCTTCGATGAAGGGGGTTACTCCTCAAAGGTTTTTTCGGTTGTCATCGGATGATGAAAGCGTTATGAATGCTCATGCTTTGATAACGGTTTCAACCATTATGCCGCCTGCAGATAAAATAACAGAGCTTGAAAAGCATCTTGAGCAAATCTGTCTGAGTAATTGCATGGGTAATATAAGAGTTTGCTGTCTTGCGGATTTTAAGGGTGCAGGCACGCCGAGAAAACCCGAGGATAAAACAATGATAAAAGCGGCGGAAGAAGCTATAGACCGCCTTAACCGTAAGCATGGCGGCGGTTTTATGATTGCTGTCAGACCGCGTGTATACAGTAAAACACAAAATGAGTTTATAGGCAGAGAGCGCAAAAGGGGAGCGTTAACAGAGCTTATAAAAGCAATAAAAGGCAATCCAAAAGGATTTTTGATTCTTCACGGCGATACGGAGCACTTGACAGAGGTTAAGTATCTTATTGCTCTTGATGCCGATACGCAGCTTGTTTTTGATTCTGCAAGGGAGCTTATTGCTATAGCAGAGCATCCGCTCAACCGACCTGTTATATGTAACGGCAGAGTGGTTGGCGGTTACGGAATTCTTGTCCCGAAAACCGAAAACAGGCTTGAAAGCGGCAAAACAAGCTTTTTTGCAAAAATCATGGCAGGCGATACAGGAATAACAGCCTATGATTCCCTCTCTTGCGAAAGGTATCAGGATTTGTTTGGAGAAGGAATATTCAGCGGCAAGGGGCTTATAGATGTTGAAGCATATCATGAGCTTATCGACGGCGGATTGCCAAAAGAAACAATTCTGAGTCACGATATAGTTGAAAGCGGATATCTGAGAGCGGGGTTTGTGCCTGATGTTCAGATAACCGAGTCATTTCCGCAGAGCACAGAGGCATTTTATCGCCGTTTGCATCGTTGGGTAAGAGGTGATTGGCAGAATATCGGATTTGTTTTCGGCAGAAATTCTCTTAATTTTATTTCAAAATATAAAATGTTTGATAATTTAAGACGAAGCATGACCTCAACATTGTGTTTAATTGCTTTGGCGGTTTCTCTTTTTATCCAGGGTGATGCAGGGGTATTCCTTGCACTCACCGCTTTGTTTGCTTTGAGCGCAAGAAATCTTTTTGCGGGTATAAATGCTTTGATGAACAGTGGCTTTTCCGCCATTTCCCGCCTTTATTATTCAAAGGCGTTGCCAAGCGCACTCAGCAGCTTTGTGAGAGCGTTCATTTCTGTTGCCTACTCCGCAAGAGAAAGCTATGTTTGCACACATGCTGCAATAGCTGCGCTGTGGAGGCTGCTTGTGAGCCGAAAAAATCTGCTTGAGTGGACTACCGCCGCTCAAAGCGAAAGTGCAAAAAGCGCATCGGGACTGCTGATTTCGTGTATTCCCGCTGCTGTTACGGGGGTTTTGCTTTTATCCGGTCTTCCGATACACCGCCTTATCGGTTTGGTTGTTTTATCCGATATCCCGATTGCCTTTTTCAGCGGAGCAAGAATCAAAAGAAAAACAAAGAAAATCACAGAAAAACAAAGAGAAACCATGCTTTCATATGCATCGGCGATGTGGGGCTTTTTTGATGACTTATGCGGAAAATCCAATAATTTTTTGCCGCCTGATAATATCCAGTTTTCACCTGTCAGGGCGGTTGCGGCACGCACATCGCCCACCAATATCGGTCTTATGCTCGTTTCGTTTCTGGCGGCAAGAGATTTTGGCTTTATAACCTCTCGGGAGCTTTATATGAGGCTGAATCTGAGCCTTGGAACAGTTGAAAAGCTTGAAAAATATGAGGGTAACCTGCTTAATTGGTATGATACCGAAACCTTGGAGCCGCTTAATCCGAGATTTGTTTCAACCGTTGACAGCGGCAATTTTCTCTGCTGTTTAACCGCCTTGAAAGAGGGGTTAAAAGAATATTTATGGGAGTGTTCTTCGCTTGAAAATATAATAAAAAGAACAGAAATGATAATAGACAAAACAAACCTTAAGCCTTTATATAATGAGCGAAGAAAGCTGTTCCATATAGGCGTTTCACCTGATGACGGAAGAAAAAGTCAAAGCTACTATGATTTATATATGAGCGAAGCGAGAATGACGGCGTATTTTGCTGTTGCACGAAGAGCAGTTCCTAAAAAACATTGGGGAGCAATGGGCAGAATTCTTGTCGGTCAGGGCAGATACACGGGACTTGCTTCGTGGACAGGAACAATGTTTGAATATTTTATGCCAAATCTGTTTATTCCCGCTCCTACAGGCAGTCTCAGCAGCGAATCTCTTTATTTCTGCCTTCATTGCCAGCGGAAGAAAGCAGGGAAAAAGCCGTTTGGTGTTTCCGAAAGCGGTTTTTACGCCTTTGACGGCAATCTGAACTATCAATATAAAGCTCACGGTGTTCAAAAATTAGGCTTGAGGCGTGAGCTTGACCGCGAAAATGTTGTGTCGCCGTATTCATCGTTTTTAACTCTTACAACCGCTCCTCAGATTTCAATAAAAAACCTGTCAAGGCTTGAGAAAATGGGCATGACGGATAAATACGGCTTTTTTGAAGCGGCAGATTTCACAAAGGGCAGAAACAGCGGCGGGTTTTCAGTCGTTCGCTCCTATATGGCTCATCATGTGGGCATGAGTTTTCTTTCTGTTGCAAATCTCCTGAAAAATGAATGCATGCAGAGGCGTTTTATGAGTGATGTTTTCATGCAGGGTGCAAAAAGCCTGCTTGAGGAGAATATTCAGACAGGGGCGAGCTTGTTTAAAGATATCAGAACAGAAGAAATCCGCCATGTCAGAGAAAAAACGCAAGGTAAAAATATAGTTTCTCACTCTCCGTCGCCATTTTCACCCGAAGCGACAATCTTTTCAAACGGCAGAATGACGACCTGCATAACGGATTGCGGCACGGGAGTAACACTTTTTGACGGTATTGACGTAACTGTAAACAGCGGTGATTTACTTCAGCGTCCGCAGGGTGTTTTTGCAGTTTTTACAACTGAAAATGAGCGTATTCCGTTTGTGAATGCGATTGATATGAATTCATCGGCAAAATTCAAGGCGGAATTCTTTAAAAACAAATCAGAGCATACTGCTCAATGCGGTAATATATTGCTGAAAATGCGAACCGAATTGCTTAGGCATCATAATTGTGAAATAAGGCGTTTTACTGTTGAAAATACAGGGCATAGAGATACGCTTAAAGGCAAGCTGACAGTGTATTTTGACCCCTGTCTTGAAAAAAGAACGGCTTACAGCGCACATCCAGCTTTTTCAAAGCTGTTTCTTACCGACGAATGGGATGAAGAGAATAA
This sequence comes from Acutalibacteraceae bacterium, assembly GCA_045125175.1. Classification (GTDB taxonomy): domain Bacteria; phylum Bacillota; class Clostridia; order Oscillospirales; family Acutalibacteraceae; genus CAG-177. Next base: position 9,265 of record JBGVNA010000147.1, on the reverse strand, counting down.
ATGCTTCTTGTTTTCAAGGCGTGCAAGGGACAGTGCAGTGCCTTGCGCCATTGCGGCAGGATTTATTCAAGAAACTGAGTTCAAGCATGAGTCCGACAGAGAAAAGGTTCTCAAAACGCCTCTTGGTGTGTTTTCAATAGGAGAAAAAACAGATTTTATCGGATGCAGAGGCAATCCTGATTGCTGTTGTGCTTTCTCGGTTGATATTGAGCTTCGTCCAAAAGAGAAAAAAACAATGTGTTTTGCTTTAGCGGCAGAAGACAGCAAGGAGCAGGCACTGAATACTTTTCTGACAGTTCGCGCGAAAAAAGATTCATTAAAAGCCGAAAATCCTTTTTATTCAGAACCTCTTCACAGTGCTGTTTCGAATTTGGTTTTACCCAAACTCTTGTATCCCAAAAGAGGTTTATCAGAAACCAAGCTTGGAGTGGCATGCAATTTTGAAAGGCAGGATTTATGGAGCTTTGGAATATCGGGTGATTTGCCGGTGATTTTAGTTAAGGTTTCCGATGAAGAAAGCGTTGGCTCGGTTTTACCGTATATAAGGCTTAATAAAGTGCTGAGAGGCTGCGGTGTGCAGAGTGATCTTGTTATTGCATATAGAAAAGAGGAAGGATATACGTCACCTGTTACTGCGGCTGTCAGAAAAATGCTTTTAAAAGAGGATTGCTCGCTTATGGCAGGGGTAAGAGGCGGCGTTCATCTCGCCGATTTGAGCTGCCACAGCTATGAACAACTGTGCGCACTCGAGGCAAATGCGGTATTCATCGCTGAAACTAATAAAATTTACGAAAACAGAATTAAAACCGCATTCAGACCGCTAAAAATAGAATGTATGCAAAATTGCAAAAAAGCGGAGAAAAACAGCAATGTTGTAAAGCCCTATAACTTTACTGAAAGCAAAATAACGGTTAATAAAGAGCCTGCAATCGTTGATATACCTTGGAATATGGTTTTTGCAAATAAAAGCTTCGGAACAATGGTGTCTGACAAGTCTTTGGGCTTTACATGGGCACTTAATTCAAGGGAAAATAAATTAACCCCATGGTATAACGATACAATGACAGATAACCGCGGTGAAATTCTTTTTATGAAATATAACGGCGTTTTATATGATATTGCAAGCCTCGGAAAGGCAGAGTTCACTCCTCAAAAAGCATCATGGTCAGCTGAAATCTGCGGTGTAAAAATCCGTGTTGAAATAACCGTACCGAAAAGGGGGACAGTCAAAAAATGTTTGGTGGAAATTCTGAATGATTCGGGCTCTGTGCGTGATTTTGATTTGTTATACTACACCTTGCCTGTGCTTGGAGTAAACAGGGAGTCTTCGGGCGTGTTTTTTGCTGAAAAGAATGAGTGCGGAGCTGTTATTCATAATTCATTTTCTGATATTCCGGGTTTCTTTGCTCTTCTTTGTGAGGGTAAAGCGGATTATATATGTTTTTCTGTTAAAGAGTTATTTGAAGGACATTTTATCTCTGATTCTGATACCGTTTCTGCTGATTGCTGTATGACAGTCGGTAAAAAAATCAGTCTTGCTGCAGGCGGTAAGACGGCAATAAAATTTTATTTGTCATGGGGAGCAACAGAAAAAGCGGCAATGAAAATGCCTTGTGTTGCAGATTACAGTGAAGAATTGCTTAACCCAATGAAGATTAATACTCCCGATGATAAATTAAATCTGTTTTTCAATTCTTTTTTATATTCACAGATAAAGCAAAGCCGATTTTACGGAAGGACCGGATTTTATCAGTGTTCGGGTGCTTACGGCTTCAGGGATCAGCTTCAGGATTGCCTTGCTTTTATTGATTTTGAGCCAAATTTAACGCTTACTCATATTTATCGGTGTGCCGCCGTTCAGTTTTTGAAAGGTGATGTTCTTCATTGGTGGCATGTGATTGTGAACAAAAAGCAAATAATTAGGGGAGTTAGAACAATGTGCAGCGATGATATGCTGTGGCTGCCGTATGCATGTGCCGTTTTTTATCAGAAAACAGGCGATTTAAGCTTTTTTGAAACAAAAATTCCTTATATTGAGGGTCCTGAACTCAATGAGGGGGAACGTGAACGGTATATATTTCCTGAAAGAACGGCTTTTAAAGAAACTTTGCTCGATCATTGTATTCGTGCAGTCGATTTTTCGCTTAAATTTGGGAAAAACGGGTTGCCGCTGATTGGTTCATGCGATTGGAATGACGGTTTCAGCAATATTGGCGACTCCGAAGGCGGAGAAAGTGTTTGGTTGGCAATGTTTCAAAAAATTATTCTTGAAGAAATGTCTAAAATATGCTCAGAATTCGGAATGAAAGATAAGTCAGATGAATATTTATCTGTTGCGCAAAGTATTTCTGAAACAGTTGAGAAAAAGGCATGGTCAGGCGACAGATATATCCGTGCAATACTTCGAAACGGAGAAATTCTCGGCAGCAAGAAAGATTTTATTGACATTTTACCGCAGGCATTTGCTGTTTTTGCGGATTTAGGAGAGAACGACAGAGCCGATACGGCACTTGAAACAGCTTTGAAACGACTCTATGATAAACAAACAGGTGTTGTTCGTCTTCTTTCACCGCCTTTTACTGAAAACGACAGAGAAAACGTAGGCTATATAGCTTCATATCCGTCAGGAATACGTGAAAATTCGGGTCAGTATACTCATGCGTCGGTGTGGTTAGCTGCAGCATTAATCAGGCAAGGAAAAGTTGATGAAGGAAAACGACTTATTTCATCAATCAACCCTCTGAATTATTATTGTGATGAAAAGAGGGCGGCGAAATACAGAGGTGAACCGTTTGTGCTTGCAGGAGATGTGTCATACGGCGACGGAATAACAGGAAGAGCGGGATGGACTCATTTCACAGGGTCAGCTGCATGGTTTTACCGTATAGTGATAGATAATATACCGATGCTTGGCGGCACAGAGTCTGAAAAAACCCTAAATTTGGTTCGGAGTAACTGTAAAGCATCAAACCTTAACAAACAAGCTGAAAACAGTAAAATAATTACTAAACAGAAAAATAATAATGCAAAACACTGATTTTGGCTAATACCGGCGATTTTTATTTTGAAAAGAAGTGTAAATTAAATAAACAGAAAAAACAATCATTTGTAAAGTATGATAACTTTACGCAATAAAATATTTTTTCTGAATATGAATAAAAATCGCTTATAATATATAATAATTACTATACCTTTTATATATGTGTCATTCTAAGGCGGACAAAATTTGCTTTTTGTTCCGCTTTTACATAACCTCAAAAAATGATGATATGTAATGCTGAATTACTTTACACATAAGTGTATATCTACTAATTCCAATAAAATAAAAAAGTGATGTCACTTTAACCAAAAAAGACTTGAGTTGATTGTTGATTATTAACAAAATATTAATTCGGTTTTGAAAATCATTGACATCCGCCTCGATTTTAGGTATATTTAATATGACCATATGGTGGTTTTCCATCTGTAATTGCGCCCTTTTAGAGCGAAATTAGATATGGAAACTGCTGTGGATGTCAAATTTTTGATTCTGACTGTTGCTTTGCGCCGGATAGATGGCGTTTCTGGCGCAGCATAATCAGCAAGGAGGTCGGTCAGAGTGCTAAGCTCTAACAGAGTGCAATCAAAGGTCGCGCTTTATAAAGAGTGCGGCACATAGTCGGAAATTTGATTATCCCTATTTTCAATGTGCAAAATTTTTTGGAGGTGTACAATTTTGAAAAAGTCAACTCGCATTCTCGCAATCCTTATGGCTTTTGTAATGCTCATCGGTTCCTTCTCCGTAATGGGTAGTGCATATCAGGCTTATAAGGGCGACACAATCGCAAGCCAGTACAATGATGTTGATGCTGTCGATTTTACTCCTGAACAGTACGCATCAATGGGTCTTGATGAATTAGACCGTATCCTTGCAAAAGAAAAAATACTTCTCGATATTTATATCGGAAAGCTCGATCTCAGCAGCGTTAACACCACACTTACAAGTGTTCATTCGCTTGTAAGCAGCGTTCAGTCGCTTCTCCCCTTGCTCGGTGATGCAGCTAACCTTCCCGACTATGTTAAGCCCCTTGAAGGCATCCAGAGATTTGAGGATACAGATCTCGATGTTATCTATGCTTTGCTTAACTTCATCGCTAACATAGCTCCTCTCGGTCAGAAGTTTGTTGAAGGTAAGCTTGATCTCGGTATCATGCAGTCCTTCATTGGCAGCTTCATCTTCGACGTAAGAAACCTTGCAATCGGTCTTATCTACGGTATGACCAAAGAAGGTAAAGCAGCAGATTTCGATGCTATGAATGACGCTGACAAGCTCCCCGATAAGTATAAGAACACAACAAACGGTGCTCTTACTCTTCTCCAGGATTTGCTCAACGAGCTTGTTCTCGGTGAATGGAAGCAGCTTGATGATGAGTTCAATGATCCTTATAGCTATGTAATGTATGAAAGCTATGGTTTCATGAGCGAATACGGCGAAACCAAGTATGACACAGTCAAATACGACTACTACGGTTGGGTTCATCCCAATCATTGGGTTACAACCGGTCTCGGCGGTTACAAGAGAGTAACTGCAGGTGCAACAGCTCCCGCTCCTATTTATGATGTAATCGATATTACCGGTAACAGAACCGGATATGAATTCATCGAAACACTTATGCAGACCGCTTACAACCAGATTCTCATCCCCGTTCTCAACAGAGACACAAGAGTAGCACTTCGTGAGCTTTGCGGTGTTACATATGATGAAAAGTATACAAAGAGAACAATATATAATGAAACAACAGGCGAATGGGTAATTAACCCTGATTACAATCCTTCATATGATGGTGATGAATCAACGGTAGATCCCAGCAACCCCTATCTCAAGCTTCTCAACCTTGATGCAAAAGCAGTTACAGTAGAAATTCCCGCGGGTGAAACCTTTGTTGATAACTTCAACGATACACTCGGTGAATTCCTTGATAACATTGCAGCAGTTCCCAGAAACACACCGAACGCAGACGGCTATGACTGGACTTGGACAGACGGCGGCAATGAATATCTCTTTGACAACATCTGCTCAGCAGGTAAGTTCATTCTTCAGGTATCAGGCGATCTCTTCTTCAGCGAATATGTTACTGTTCCTTCTGCTGAAGAAATCGAGGGTATGTCCAATCAGCAGCTTGTTGCTTTCCTTATGAGAGCAATCCTTAACTCATCAGTTGATTGGATGTATATTGAAGACGAATATCAGACCGTTGCTGAAGTTGGCTACAGAGCAGTAGAGCAGCTTGCATGGCAGGATATTCCTCAGTTCACTTACACTAAGCCCGATGCTTCAAAGTACGGCACAATCGAAGAATATTACGATGCTCTTGTTGATAAAGCAATCACCATCCTCTTTGATGTTGCAGTTTACAACCTCAACCAGGGCTTCGATATGGTTCCCGCTAACGGTAACGATCCTGTAAATGCTGAAGGTCTTCTTCAGTACAGCGGCGACGAAGGTCACTACAGTGATATCCTTATTCAGGTTGCTGCATGGGGTATTTCCGAATACGGCGCACTCCTTAACCTCGACTTCTTCTGCGATGATTATAACGGTGAAGTCGGCGATCTCACAATTGATAATGTATGGCAGGATATTGATACAATCATCAATTCACTTATCCCCATCAAGGGTTCAAAAGCATGGATTTCATCTACAATCGCAGGTGACGGTACTCAGATCGTTTCAAGACCCCTTATCTTTGACTATCTTATAAAGCCCATCTGCTATCTTGATTCAACAGACCTTGCAGAAATCTTTGCAAGAAACACAACCGGTCAGTTCGCGACAGATAACGGTATTAAGATCATCATGAGTTTCCTTACCAATGTCTTTGAGCTTCTCTTCCCCGGTGTATTCCAGCCTCAGGATTCAATCGATAAGGTGCTTAACAATCAGCTTCTCGGCGCAATGGTTGGCGACCTTCTTAAGGCTCTCGGTACCAACAACACAACAAATGCTCTCGGTAAAGAGCTCAAGGCTCAGGGTAAGGATATCGTTGCAGTTGCTCTTCCCATCGTTTGCATGATCCTCGGCCTCAGTGATGACCAGGAATTCGAAGAGATGGAAATCTATCTTCCCGAAACAATTTCCTCAACAGCAGCAAATCCCACTGCTCCCACATTTGAAATCTTCAACGGTTCAAGCGGTATTAACACTGCTTATACCGATAAGAACGGTAATGTAACACAGGATAAACTTTATAGTTATACACTTAATAACATCTATGTTTATACATATGATGCAAGCGGCAATGATACAAATGCTCTCACACCATCGGTTGAAAACAATGCAACAACAATCGCCGGCGGTGACAGCGTTAAGGTTACTCTTAACGGTACCCGTACAGCAGGTAACCTTGTTGAAGTTCAGGTATACTACACTGTATACGCAGAATCAGGCGCAGAGCTTACAAAGTCTCAGCTTTCAAAGAGCGTTTATGCTTACATCGGCGAATCAAATCTCGATGACGATGCAACCGTATCAACAATCAATATTGATGCATCAAAAGAATTTGCAATTGAGTATAACCCCTCAATCTATCTTGAAACAGGCGACGGTCTTGATGATATCGAAAGCTACAGCATCCGTATCCAGGACCTTAACGATGATGGCAAAACAACAGGCTCAGCAAAGATCACTGCTGTTTCAAATGCTGCAGCTCCCTTCGCTACTCTTAACCCTGAAAGAGTTGAAGTAGAAGCAAACAAGAAGGACGAAAACGGCAATACAGTATATGGCCTTGAAGGTAAGGGCGGTCTTTACTTCCTTAATCCCTTCGTTGTTGCAACAAAGGCAGACGGCACTCTCTATGAGAGATATGAAGAAACATATGAAGTTGATGAAAACGGCGAGCTTGTTCTTGATACAAACGGAGATCCTATCCCTGTTTCAAACAACGGCGGCGTTATCAACGGCCAGTATAATGTAACAACAACTGTTACAGTTAACGGTAATAACTATTCAGTTCCCACATATATCCATCTTTATGATGATTACGACCTTGTTTCAATCTTTGAAAGAGCTGTTGCTGCAAACCGTCAGCAGTCAAACTACAGCGGCGACTTTGAAGGCGCATGGAACAACTACGTAGCAGCTCTTAAGGACGCTGCAAGACTTGCTCTTAAGCCCAAGACCGGTGCAAGCTTCCTCGCTGACATCACAGTTGACAAATCAACAGGCTACGAAAACAAGTACGAGATGTATGCTGACAAACTTTCAACTGCTATCGAAGCACTTGATGCATTTGAAGCAAACGCAGGTACAACAGGTCTTAAGAATGCTCTTGCTGACTACAGCGGTGCTAATTACAAAATCGAATACGATTCAAACAACAGACCCTACAGAGTAGATCTTGAATACGATGATGATGCATATGTATACTTTGGCATGCGTGACTATGTTCCTCACACATACAACAAGTATAAGGATGCAAGAAACCGCGTAGAAGATCTTATCAATTCACAGCAGTTCTTTGTTCCCGCTCCCTTCGAGGCTGGCTATGAGCCCACCGCAGAAGAGCAGGCAGCATATGATGAAGCTGTTGCAGCTTACCTCAAGAATGTTGAAGAAATGGGCGCTATCAGCTCAATCGAATCAACATATGCTATCCACATGCTTGAACTCACCGGTGAACGTCTTATCAGAGTTTCCGGCAGCACAGATAAGCTTGACATGCTCCTTGAAAAGTATGGCAATGCTAAAAATCCTGAGTTTACATATACTGCTGATTCAGAAGAAAGATATGACAGAGCAGTTGCTTTCGCAGCAGAAGTTCTTGATGAAAGCGATCCTCGTCCTTCAAAGATCAACCAGGCAACAAGTGAACTTGTAGAAGCTTGGAAGAAGCTTGCAACTCTTGCAAGCTACACAAAGCTTGAAACAGCAAAATCAAGTGCTCAGGCTATTGTTGACGTTGTAGGTACCGATGCTGCAAAGCAGAAGGTTTATACAACAGATTCATACCAGGCATTCCTCGATCTCTATAACGAAGCAGTTGCAGTTATCGAAGCTAAGGATCTCAGCGATACAACAGATAACCAGAATTACCTTGACGGTCTTGCAGATGATCTTGATGCAGCTCGTATTGCTCTTGCTCCCGCAACTTCAGATGAGGCTGTGTTTGAGTTTACCACAGAGCCCACATATTATGATGCTAACTCATTTGCACCCGGTTTTGCACCTAGAATTTCAGAAGGTGCTCTTACACATGATTACTATAATGAAACACTTGCTGACGGTACAACCATTAATGGTTACCTTGTAGGTATGGGTGAAATGATGTATTCTGATTCTGATGTTCTTCAGGCATTCTCAACTCTTGAGAATGTTGAAGTTGTTGTAACACCTAACGAAGAAACAGGTACTTATAGTACAGGTACAGCTGTTCAGCTTTACAACTCTGCAACCAGTGACCTGATTGCAACATATGTAGTTGTTGTTATTGGTGATACAAACGGTGACGCAATGGTTGACTTCTCTGACGAAGAGCCTATATACAACCACGTAAATGGTGTTCTGGATCTTGAATGGGGCGGCAACAACATTGCTTACTATGCAGTTGCAGGTGATATTACAAACGATAGCAGCGTTGATACCGGTGACGTTGAGTACTACACATTGGTTGTTAACTACTTTGGTTATATTAACCAGGAAGTTGGAACACCCGGCGAACCTTCCTTCACTGTAATGTAATATAAACTGATTTTATGATTTTGGCATAGCCTGTGAAAAACACAGGCTATGCCCCAAAGGCTTTTATATCCGACGATGCTCATTATAATGTTCCTAATGTTATATAGCATATAAATAAAAAGGAGGAAACGAGCAAATGTCAAAATTCAAACGCGCTTTGAGTGCATTCCTTGCTTTTGCAATGGTAATCGGAATGTTCTCCTGCTTAGGCGCAGTTGTTGCTCCCAAGGCATCAGCAGCCGAGGGAACATCCAGCATCAAGTCATATGCAGATCTTGCAAAAGACTATGATGATTTCATTTACATAGGTACAGAAGTATATGAAATCGAAACAGAAGACGGCACACTCTCAACAGCAGTTACATCAAGCGAGCTTACCGACTACTATGTAGATGCAGGCCAGCTTCTTGAAGTAAAGCTTTATGTAAAGAGTGATATGTATATCGGTAACAGTACATATGTTGAGGTATACGATAACACATTCTTTGATGTTACTCAGGTAACAGCAACAGCACCAAACTCAGCAGGTTATACAAAGGGTCTTGT
>JBGVNA010000146.1:0-21037 GCA_045125175.1 Acutalibacteraceae bacterium | reverse complement strand
TTACATAGTGAACATCGACATCGGCATTATCCAGGTCAACCTCAAATTGCGGAAATTCCGCAAGAACCTTTGACACATCGCCAAGAACCGTTATTGCATGACCTACCGAGCCTTCATATTCCTTGCCGTGAACACCGTCGGTCTGGGGTTTCATAATCATTTCAACAATCGTGCTGTCACCGCTTTTATATGCCTTTATGCTTTGCGCATCATCAACGGTAAGGTTTGCAAAGCCGCCTGTTATTCCGTCAAAATCAAAAGCGTTCTTTTTAACTACCGAAGCAATTGCAGGCTCCAGAATTTTAATAAAAAATCCGAGTGCTCCGTCGCCGTCATTAATAACAAGCTCATTCAGAACCATAACCTGAGTTGATTTTGCATTCGGATTTGATTTTGATGCCGCTTTTTTATAAAAATCAATAATTTCTTCCTTTGTCCAATCTGAAGGATTATCTGCGCCGTTTGTAACCGACGTTGACTCGTTTTCGTCTTCCTCACTCTTAACCGAAACAGCCTGTGTGTTATCCTCAGTTATAACCAAATCGGTTGAACTTTCGGAAATGTTTTCTTCTGCAAATTCTGAAAAAGAGCCGCTTTCTGAAGGTGAGATATTCTCATTGTTGCCGCTGCACGCCGTAAGCATCAGCATAAGTAACGCAGTTAATAAAGCCGCCGTTCTTTTCATATAAACCTCCATGGTGTTTTTATTTTATTTTACGTCAATTATATCTCAATGTCAAATAAAAAAGAGCAAACCGAGGTTTGCTCTTCTTATATCAGAATCCGCCGCCGGTTGTGATTTTATAATCAACCGAACCGAAAGCATTTTTAATTGTTACTTCAATCGGGAAATCAACGGCTTTAGCACGAAGATTAGCGATAGTAACATCAACCGTGTAGCTCCATGTACCCTTTTCGATAATGCCTTTTTCGTTTATTTTAACCTTAAGCGTGGGCTTTGAATAGTGAAGTTCAAGAACCGCATTATCAAAATCAGCCTCAAAATAATCTGCAATCGCATTGCCGACATTAACACCGACATCGCCTACAACAGAGATTGCGTGACCAACCGTGCCGGAATAAGTATCACCGTGAACGCCGTCTGTCTGCTCTACCATTGTCATCTCAACAACGGTATATTTTCCGCTCTTATATGCTTTTGCTGACGCAGCATCGGAAGGGACAAGGTCTTTATAGCCGCCTGTTATGCCGTCAAACTCTGTTGAATTTTTTGCAAGCAGCGATTCAATAATAGGCGTTGCCCATTCAACAACAGTTCCGATAAAACCGTCACCGTCATTAACAACTATTTTTGACAATGTCATTGTCTGAACAGATTTCGCGCCTGTTGATTTGATAGCTGCGTTTCTATAGAAAGCTACAACCTCTTCCTTTGTCCATGATGAGGGGTCAGCTGCCGAAACGGTTGTGCTTACATCTGAAGTTGTGTCATCGGTTACCGTGGTTTCTTCGTCGATTTGATTTGTACCGTCTGTTGTTTCATCGGAAGAATCAACCATAACCGTTACATTTTCTCCGCTTTCGTCTGTTACCGCCTCACCCTGCTCATCGGTAACAACCTCGGGTGTGTTTACATGGTCCTCACTGCCGTCTTTGCATGAAGCAAAAGCAAAAAGCATTGAAAGCACCATAATGATTGCAATTATTTTTTTCATTTTGCGACTCCTTAACTTTGTATTTGTCCTTAACCCGTTTGCGATTATTCGCTGAATTATTCTATAATATTTCATAAAAAAAGTCAATGCTTATGTTTCATACAAATATTTCCGACTGTGAATTTATTTTTATAAAAAGATTATATTTTCATTAAATGTCCTTGTTATCGGACAGAACACCTTGTATAATAGACACAAAGAGGTGTGTTTTATGTCAAAATCATCAAATCAGAAACTGAAGCTTTTATACCTTGTTAAATTCCTCATGCAGAGTTCGGATGAAGAACATCCCGTCAGCACGGCACAGATAATCGAGGAGCTTGCAAGAAACAACATATCGGCTGAAAGAAAAAGCATCTATGATGACATTGAAGCATTAAGACTTTTCGGCATTGATGTTATTCAAATCAAGGGCAAAAACGGCGGATATTATATTGGCGAACGTGATTTTGAATTGCCGGAGCTTAAGCTGCTTGTTGATAGTGTTCAATCCTCCAAATTTATCACGCAGGAGAAAACATATAAGCTTATCAAAAAAATCGAAAATCTCGCCAGTTTTTATGACGGTCAGCTTCTGCAGAGGCAGGTTTTCGTAAGCAACCGTGTAAAAAGCATGAACGAGAGCATTTATTACACTGTTGACGTGATTTCAGATGCGATAACGCAAAATAAAAAAATCCGTTATCAATATTATGAATACACGGTCAGCAAAGAGCGCCGTTTCAGGCATGGCGGAGAATTTTATGAAGTTAGCCCCTATGCCCTTATCTGGGACGACGAAAATTATTATATGCTTGCGTGGGATTCTTCTGCCGAAAAAATGAAGCACTATAGAGTCGACAAAATGTATAAGGTATCCTTAACCGATTCAGAGCGTGAAGGAACCGAAGCGTTTGAAAAGGTTGATATGTCCGCTTACACAAAAGCCGTTTTCGGCATGTTCGGCGGTAACGAGCGAACAGTAAAGCTGCGCTTTGCAAATCATCTTGTGGGAGCCGTGCTTGACCGATTCGGCAGAGATATAATCATTATCAAAGACGGCAACGAGCATTTCACGGTCAACGTAAATGTAGTTGTCAGTCAGCAATTCCTTGCTTGGGTTTTCGGCTTTGGAACAGACGCCGAAATTATTTCACCCGAAGCCGTTCGGGCAGAAATGAAAAAACAGGCAGCTATGATTGCCGAAAAATACACATAACAAAAAGCCTTGCTCTCAAATGAGAACAAGGCTTTTTTCAATTCTCAATGATGCCGTGATATACACCCATCCAATACGGCAACGTATAGGTGGTTGACGCCTGCATACAGTCGGTGCGATGATAAGAATCAAGAAAATATGAGCTTGTGTTGTATTTGTAAAGCATGCGTTCATCTGGCGCGGCAACCGCCCAATCAACATTCGAAGCCGCAATAACATATTTGACGATATCAATAATTTCAGGATTCTCGCCAAGCTGCGGCAGCAGCTCACTCGTTTTAAGGTTGTATGTAAGTGTTTCTCTCAGCGCAGGTGTGATTGAAGACATATCAAGCTGCGCTATATCGTCACGGGCTGAGTTTGATGCGTGATACATAACCGTATCCGCAGGATGCCTGCTGAGTGACCAGACGGCAGTTTCGGCAATGTTGTTCCCGTAAGCATCGGTTATGTTTTTATCAGGATAAGCAAGCTGATAGATAATATACCAAAGGGGATTTTCACTGTATTGAATTGAAATCCACCAGTCATCGACAGCTCCTCTATAGTATCTGAGAATATTCTCGTCATCCTCAAGACTGAACATTGTATAAAAAGCGAGCATTGCCATTTCCTCGCTCGAATAATTGACGATAAGCCTGTAAATTGTTTCAACAATATTTGTGCTCTTCAATGCGCCCACAAGATTTCCTACAAGCGGCAGAGTTGCACTGCCGACGGTATACTTAACCGCCGCCATCATTCTTTCATAATGCTGCGCTGAGACCTTGGCATATTCATAAGCAGGGTCAAGCGCCGCCATCTGATATTCATTTTCCCACTTCTGATAGCCTGTTATATACGCCGCTGTTTTGAATATGCTGAGCAAAACAAGCGAATGCAGGCTGACCTCTGCAACCGAGCTGCCCGTGCAGAAAAGAGTTCTGCCGAAATTCGCCCATGTTGTCGGCTGACCTGTTGCGTCAACAAGCATATAGCTGTTATCGCTGATATGCTGCGCAAGATTATCAACAGCATTCACAAGCAGTTCTTTGATTTCAGGGTCTTCGGGAGCAATAATATCATAAATGAGCTTGAATAAAAACATATGACCTATTAACTCATCAGCACTGGTATCTGTTTTATAAATTATATCCTCAACAGAGTAACCCGGCTCAATCAAATTGTTCCAAAGGCGTTCGGGAATTTCTCCCGAAGCATCAACCGTAACACCACGGAGATTTTCGTTATTGAGAAGATAACCGTTCTGACCTTCTTTTTTATTCGAAACGCCCGTTGCAGTGCCGTCGGAATTGACAGACCAATAAATATTATCATGCAATGTGCTGTTTTCATCACGGAAGGTAAATGATCTTGCTGGAAAACCTTCAAGCAGCCTTGTTTGCTTTTCATATTCCGCATCTGATTCCGACGGATTTGACCAATCCTCGGGAGACACCGCCCCATAAAAACCTTCATTTTCAAGCTTTGATGTTGAATTCAGCAGAGTAAAGGAAGCCATCGCCTCATCAAAAAGCTTTGCAGGGCTTTTGGCAGGAATCATAACCGAGGAATCTCCGCCCTTTTCAAGAGCACCGGCAGACAGCCAGCGATCGGTTGTTGTTCCGGGTATATTCTGTGTAATCTGTCTGCGAACATAAGCTTCGGTTGTTCCCGTTCGCATCGTGATATAATAGAGAAGCAAAACGGCTTCTGCTGAGGAATATGCGGCTTTTTTTGCGGCAGCAATATCCGATTCTGTTGCATCGGGATCGTTTTTCAAGGTTGCGTAACGCATAAGCTCGCCTGCGCTGTACATGGATGTCCACAGACCGTCATTATCGCTTTCAACGCCCTTCCATTGACCGTTTCTCAGATATGCTTCATTGACCAAACCGTGTCTACTGATGTTGTTCTGAGTGTTCTCGCTCATATACCAAGCTTTCAAAGTTCCGTCGGCAACAATCATCTGAATATGGGTAACTCCGCTTTCCATAACGGTCCATATACCGTATTCACCGTCAGGGAAAATGGCAAGAACATTGCCCGCAGAAGTATTATCGGAATAAAAATATCTGTTGCCCATAAACCTTTGTTCCACATCACGCTCAGTGGGCGCATTTTTATCCGTACGCAAGACTCCGTAATCCGTTATTTCCCATATTGCTCCGTCAGCGGTTACGGCTTTCTGATGATTTTCATAATCTGTTGCCAAAGCTACAAAATCAGGAATATCGGGGCTGCCGTGAGGATATCTTGCAACAAGTTTTTGAAGATTATCAACCTCAGGAAGGCTTTTGTTTCCATATTTAATGGTTTGAATTGAGCGGTCGCTGATAAGAGTCGGAGTTGCAACAACATTAAGCTCAACGCTGTCCGAAAAACCGCCCCCCTTTGCGGTAACGGTTGCCCTTCCCGTCTCTTTTGCGGTTACTCTGCCCCATTTATCAACCGACGCAATGTTTTCGGGTTCAACGCTCCAGGAAAGATTTCTGTCAGTTATTTTCTCAGAAAAAACGCACTCAAGCGTTCTGCTGTCACCTACACAAAGCTCCCAATCCTCGGGAACAACAATACGCAATTTTTCACCAACGGGAACCACTCCCGTAATCAACGATGAAAACAAAATACATATCGACATTAAGGCGGAAATAATACGAGTCAGCAAACAACCCACTCCAATCAGAAAAGCTTTTACTAATTTATATCACACCATAGTATTGAAAATCAATATTTTTATCTATAAATTATAAAAAAGCCTTGCTCTCAAACGAGAACAAGGCTTAATTCTTGTTATTTGATTATTTCATTGCCTCTTCAACAGCAACTGCGCAAGCAACTGTCATACCAACCATGGGGTTGTTACCTGCACCGATAAGACCCATCATTTCAACATGAGCGGGCACTGATGATGAACCTGCGAACTGTGCGTCTGAGTGCATACGGCCCATTGTATCTGTCATGCCGTAGGAAGCGGGGCCTGCTGCCATGTTATCGGGATGAAGAGTACGGCCTGTGCCGCCGCCTGATGCAACTGAGAAGTAGTTAACACCGTTTTCGTTGCACCACTTCTTGTAAGTGCCTGCAACGGGATGCTGGAATCTTGTGGGGTTGGTTGAGTTACCTGTGATGGAAACGCCAACGTTTTCAAGCTTCATGATAGCAACGCCTTCGGGAACATTGTCTGCGCCGTAGCACTTAACCTTTGCTCTGTCGCCTGTTGAATAAGCTTTTTCTTCAACAACTGTAACAGTTTCAGCATAGGGATCAAACTCAGTCTTGCAGTATGTGAAGCCGTTGATTCTTGAGATAATCATTGCAGCATCCTTGCCGAGACCGTTAAGGATAACGCGAAGAGGCTTAACACGAACCTTGTTAGCGTTAAGAGCAATTTTGATTGCGCCTTCAGCAGCAGCGAATGATTCGTGACCTGCAAGGAAGCAGAAGCACTCTGTTTCTTCTGAAAGGAGCATCTTTCCGAGGTTACCGTGGCCGATACCAACCTTTCTGTTATCGGCAACTGAACCGGGGATGCAGAATGACTGGAGACCGATACCGATTGCTGCAGCGGCGTCAGCAGCCTTTGTGCAGCCTGTTTTGATAGCGATAGCGCAGCCTACTGTATAAGCCCAAACAGCGTTTTCAAAGCAGATGGGCTGAGTTTCTCTTACTATTTTGTCGCAATCGACGCCCTTTGCAAGAGTGATTTCCTTACATTCTTCAATTGAAGAAATGCCATATTCTTTAAGACATGCATTGATCTGGTCAATACGTCTTTCATAGCTTTCAAATAATGCCATTGTAATTTCCTCCTCCTACAATTATTCTTTTCTGGGATCGATGTACTTAGCGGCATCTGCGAATCTGCCGTAAGTGCCGATTGCCTTGTTATATGCATCGTTGGGTGTGTCGCCCTTCTTGATGAAATCGGTCATCTTGCCGAGTGAAACGAATTCATAGCCGATAACCTGATTGTCCTCATCAAGAGCAAGTCTTGTAACATAGCCTTCAGCCATTTCAAGATAACGAACGCCCTTAACCTTTGTGCCGTACATTGTACCAACCTGTGAGCGGAGACCCTTACCGAGGTCTTCAAGACCTGCGCCGACCGAAAGACCGTCGTCTGAGAAAGCAGACTGTGAGCGACCGTAAACAATCTGGAGGAAGAGTTCTCTCATAGCTGTGTTGATAGCATCGCAAACAAGGTCTGTGTTGAGAGCTTCAAGGATTGTTTTACCGGGAAGAATTTCAGCAGCCATAGCAGCCGAGTGAGTCATACCGGAGCAACCGATTGTTTCAACAAGAGCTTCTTCGATGATACCGTTCTTAACGTTGAGTGAAAGCTTGCAAGCACCCTGCTGGGGAGCACACCAGCCAACACCGTGTGTGAAAGCGGAAATATCCTTGATTTCGTAAGCCTTAACCCACTTGCCCTCTTCAGGGATGGGTGCGGGGCCGTGGTTGGGTCCCTTGGCTACGCAGCACATTTCCTGTACTTCGCGTGAATAATTAATCATTTTAAATTTCTCCTTTCAAAAGAGATGATAATTTATACCTGTAATATATTAAACCAAAATCTGCTTAATATCAAGTGTAAATTTGCACAACAAATTTTAAATTTACGATTATATTATAACCATTTCAACTTATACAAAACGCCTACACCTGCAACCGCTGCAACAATTGTTACAAACATAAGAGTACCTACGCCCATTGTGGGAGAGAAAATAAGAACAATTACGCCAACGATAACAGGCAGAGGAACAAGCTTCCAATGCTTTGCAAAATAGCTCGCACCAAGCGCACCGAAAAGTGCGGGAAGAACCCATTCAAATGCAGGTTTAAACGCCGAGCCTTCCGCTGTGATAAGAGGAAGAACGGGTGAAAAAGCAAGAACACCGACTGCGATAATAACAGTTGTTGTGATTGAGGAAACGCCGATAGCTATTGTTGAAATAACCTCGCCCTCTTCTGTGTTTGCACGAACCTTTGCGTTCTCCATGGCTGCAAGGCCCACAGGAAGCTTAAGGTTTGTGATATTGCCTGTAACGAAGCTGAGGTATGTTCCGCCTGCGCCGAGCATGGGAACGTAGGTGATTACTTCAATAACAGCGGTTACCCAATAAAGAAGCATGAGCTTGCCGAGAACTGCACCGAGAACCTTAAGCTCAGGCCATACACCGAGATAAGTTGAAATTGCAACGGGAATAGAAAGGAGCATAATCAATGCACCGATGTTCCAAAGAATTCCCCATCTGTGAACTCTGTCAAAATAATTCTTCTGCATAATTCATTTCCTCCTTTCCCTTATCTCCAAACAAAATTAACTATATCTGCGGGAAGAACCGCTTCAAAGAGCATCGCCGCACCCATACCGATAAACATGGCAATAGGCATTGTGAACGGACGAAGCTTTTCAAGGCTGAATTTCTTGCATATGGTTTCAAGAATAACCATTGCAACCATGGCAACAACAAGAACGCTTATTGACATAAAGCCTGCATTGCCTGCTCCGTCTGATGTTGTGCCTGCGATTGCTCTTGCAATGAAGGCAGAAATGATGCCGATGAAAGCTGCTGCCGAAATCGCATCGCCAAGCTTTGCAGCACTTTCGCTTTTATTAACAGCATTGCCGATCTTTTTCTGAAGCTTTTTACAAACAAAGGGAAGCATAAGCAAGGGTGCAACGCTGCCGATTGTCATTGCCCATGCAACGGTTGAAAACTGCTGAGGGTCAGCTATTGAGCTTGTAAGTGTTCCGCCCATTGCTTCAACGGCAGTCTGCGCTGCTGTTGTTTCGTAAGCAAGGTTACCGATAACGGTAAGTCTTATCCAGGGAAGAACAATGCCAAGCGCATTTGCAAGAACAATAACTGTTGCAAGAATTGAAATTGCAGGTGCAACCGTGAAAAGAATGCTGGAAACAACGGTGTTTTTAAGCTTTTCTTTGTCAATGCCGAGTTCCTTTGCGTGCTTCCACGACTTAACGATAAAGAACACGGACTGAAGGGTTACGAATGCAACAACACAAAGTGCTATCACATACATAAAGGTACTTTCTTTGAAGTCCAAAGAGATCACTCCCATTTATTCATAATGTGTTAATAATATCATATTAATATGTGATTAGTCAAGATTTTCCGCAAAATGAAATAAAAACACGAAACAAAAAATATTTTAAAAAATTTCAAAAAAAGACTTGACGAACTCATTTTTTTGTGATATAGTAGTCAAGCGTTCTACGGAACAGCAAAATGCTGGTGTAGCTCAGTTGGTAGAGCAGCTGATTTGTAATCAGCAGGTCGGGGGTTCGAGTCCGTCCACCAGCTCCAATTTAATATGGAAGAGTTCCCGAGCGGCCAAAGGGAGCAGACTGTAAATCTGCCGTCAACGACTTCGGTGGTTCGAATCCACCCTCTTCCACCAAGTGTTGTGGTCTATTTAGATGCCACACAGAAAAGCCTTGAGAAATCAAGGCTTTTCGCATTTTTTACCCCTATTTTTTAAGTTGCAATTTCATAGATGCCAACGACCTACAAGGTGGATTCGAACCACCGAAGTAAAAATAATGGGCAGATTTAGTGATTTATTATCGCTAAGTCTGCCCTTTTTTCGTTTATCTAAATGTTAAATAATTTTGTCTTGAAGCGGATGTAATGATTATTGTTGGAAATGCGGTAGCTGTACAATTAACATTTAAGGAGTGTGATTTGAGTGAACAGAAAGATTGTGAGAGTCCTCGGTAAACGAGGACGAATTACCATTCCCTATGAAATTAGAGTCCGTAACAAAATTGGATATAACGACATTCTCTCTTTTGAAGAAAAAGATGCAAACACCATCATCCTAAAAAAAGAAAGACTGTGCGGCGGTTGCACTCCTCAATGTTTTGATGAAGCCAACGATATCTCTATTGAGGATTTTCTTGATAGCCTCACCCCCGAACAGCAGAGAAAGGCAACCATCCATCTAAACCTGTTATGGGCAGAAAGAGAAAAAGCAGCAAAGGAAGTGTAAAAAATGCGCGTACAAATCTATCAAATCAACGAACAGCGCGACCGAGAGCATAAGCATTATGCCTCGTTCAAGTCGGGTGATAATGTTGATCCTTCCATTTATGACGAAGTGTTTGATGCAGAAATAGATGTCACAACCCCAGAGGATGTTCATCAAATGATGAAATTTGAGGGACACCCCTTGATGCGTGGTGCTAATGTCACTGTGTCAGATATCGTTGCAATGAATGGCAGAGCATATTATTGTCAGCCCAAAGGATTTGCCGATGTGCCTTTTGATGCGAGCAAAACGCAAAAGCCTGATAACCTGATGCGTGTTGTGTATGTTGAGCCAAACAAACCTGCTTATGTAGCGGATGTTGCTCATACACTGGATGCAGAACAAAAAGCCGTTGGCGGTGGTCTTATCCAAACCCTTTATTGGACTGATGATAATACGACAATTGTGGCCAATGACGAAGCAAAACTCGTAGGGATGCCCGGCAACAGAAGGTTCGGTGATGGTTCAACCATTATTGCCGGACCTTTCTTTATTGTTGGTGTTGAGGGTGAAGACTTTCGGTCGCTCACTGAAGAGGAGGTGACGAAATAAATGCTTGGCTATGATAATGCAAAAGCATGGCGAGATATGCTTCGTAGTAAGGCGCCGGATCTTGCAAAAGCGATGGGCATCCCCCTTGCTGATTTGCGTTGGTATGCTGCCTTTCATAACGAAGGAAACCATCCTCACATACACTTGGTTTCATATTCCGTAGGCAAAGAACCTTATATGACTGAGCAAGGATTGCAAACCTTCAAGTCGGACTTTGCACACGAAATATTTAAAAATGATTTTTATCATATCTACGAAGACCTAACTGCACATCGTGATGAACTCCGCAGAACAGGTCGTGATAAGATATCTGACATCGTTAAACAAATCAACGGCGGCACCTATGAAAACGAAACTATTGTAATAATGCTGAAGGAATTGGCAAAGCAGCTTGGCGATTACAAAGGCAAACCCGTCTATGGTTATCTGCCTAAAAAAGCCAAAAATCTCGTTAACGGAATAATCGATGAGCTTGCAAAGGATGAGCGAATAGCAGAACTCTATCGTCTATGGTACGAGCAGAAAGAAAATATCACTCGCACATATCAAGACACAATGCCACAGCAAATCCCATTGTCGCAAAACAAAGAGTTTCGCCCAATAAAAAATGCTGTTATCAAAGAAGCTCTTAACATCCTTCATGATACCATCACCTTCGAAGATGATGTGTTCGACTACACGGAAACACCTGAAGACGAACCTACACCGAGAAGAAATCCGTGGACTGATCCCAACGATATGCATTATCAATACTTAAAGGGCAAGTCTTTTTTGAATCCCGAATCAGAAGACTATAATCCAGAGGAAGCCGTCCGATGGTTGAAACTGTCTGCAATGCAAGGTTTTGATATTGCTATGTATCGCCTTGGAAAGATGTATCTCAAGGGAGATATCATTGATAAAAACATTGGAGAAGCTCTGCGTTGGTTATGGGAAGCCGAAGGACAGGACAACGAATATGCTCGATATTTACTCGGCAAAACCTATCTCCATGGAGAAGGTGTTGCATGTGATTATTCAGTAGCAGAAGCTATGTTCGATAAGGCATCAAGGCAAGGAAATATGTATGCCAAGTATTCGTTAGCTAAAATGCATTTACAAGGAAAAGCGCAATATAACAGCATAGCAACCGCTGTTGACTTGCTACAGTCCTCGGCAGATGACGGAAACCAGTGGGCAGAATATCAACTTGGAAAAATGTATCTCTACGGCCAAGGTGTCTATAAAAACTATAGCTTGGCTGTTCAATATTTAACTTCTGCGGCGAGCAAAGGAAATGAATACGCACAGCACTTGCTCGATAATTATAACGCTTACTCGCATAGCAGCTCTGCAACTGTTCTTGCATCAATGCGCTTATTGGCTCGACTCTCCCAAATCATCCGTGATGATGCCGAAAAGAGAGATGCGACCGGACGAGCAATAGACAGAAAACTCATGCGAAAAATTGAAGAAAAGAAAATGGCTCAAGGACAAAAAATGGGCTAATACTTTTGGAAAGGAGTCGCCATGTCAACTTATGTTCATTATACACAAGAACAAAAGGATCGTGCCAGAATGACAGACCTTGTCGACCTGTTAGAACGACAAGGCGAACATCTAAAACGATCAGGAAAAGAATATCAGTGGAGAGATGGCTCGAACAAGGTAACTATCCGAGGAAACCTATGGTATCACCAATACGAAGAAGTTGGCGGAGATGCCATCGACTTTGTGCGGAGATTTTTTAACAAAGACTATCCCGAAGCTATGGAGTATCTCCTCGGTGGTTATGGCGGAACGCTATCTGCGGCACCACCCGTAAAAAGAGAAGTGAAAGAATTTGCTCTGCCCGAGCGCAATGATAATATGCGCCGTGTATATGCATACCTACTCCAACAGCGAGGATTAAACAGAGATGTCGTATATGCATTTGCTCACAGACAAATGATTTATGAATCTTTACCACACCATAACGCAGTCTTTGTTGGATTTGATAATGATGGTGTTCCTCGCCATGCACACAAGCGTGGTAGCGGTTCTCAAAGCACATACAAAGGAAATGCTGATGGTAGCACTCCCGAGTATAGTTTTCATTGGACAGGTACAAGTGATAAAATTTTTCTTTTTGAAGCTCCCATTGATATGCTTTCGTATATCTCAATGAATCCGCACAACTGGCAAAGCAACACTTATGCGGCATCCTGTTCTGTAGCAGACAGGGTGCTTTTTCAATGCCTAAAAGACAATCCCAACATCAAAGAAGTTTATCTTTGCTTGGACAATGATGAAGCTGGACAAAAAGCAGCCAAGCGAATATCTGATAAACTATTCGTTCAAGGGTACAAAACAGAAATCCTCACCCCAACCCATAAAGATTGGAACGAGGACTTAATCATAATGCAGAAAGAAGGTGAACAGCAATGGACAACACAGTTATCTTAATTCTCATTGCAGCCGGTATGTTTGCTATCATAGGCGGAATTACTGTTATATCTCATATCTATAACCTCAACGAGATCAAGAGTAAAACTGTCGGTGATGGACAGCACGGCACGGCTCGGTTCGCAAACCGAGGTGAGTTGCGCAAGACATATAAATACATTCCTTATGAGCCAAAGACTTGGCGGAAGCAAGCAAAGAAAGGAAAGCTGAAACTTCCACAAGGGGTAATCTTAGGCGTAAAGAAAAAGAAAGGTATGGACTATGCAATGGTAGATGATGACGATGTTCATACGCTGATGATAGGTGCGGCTGGTTGTGGTAAGACCGCATACTGGTTATATCCTAATTTGGAATACGCCTGTGCCGCTGGAATGTCATTCCTTACAACCGATACCAAAGGCGACCTTTATAGAAACTATGGCAATATTGCCAAGGATTATTATGGTTATGATGTCGCCATAATTGACTTGCGTAATCCAACAAAGTCAGACGGCAATAACCTGTTGCACTTGGTAAACAAATATATGGATGCATACAAAGAGAACCCCAATGACATATCTCTGAAAGCGAAGGCGGAAAAATACGCAAAGATCATCGGTAAGACCTTGATATTTAGTGATGGTGATGCTGCCTCCTATGGTCAAAATGCATTCTTCTATGATGCAGCCGAAGGTCTTATCACTTCGGTAATTCTTTTGATTGCCGAGTTTGCTCCGCCCGAGCAGCGACACATTGTTTCTGTTTTCAAACTAATCCAAGACCTTCTCGCACCAAGTGGTGTTAAGGGAAAGAACCAGTTCCAATTGCTTATGGAAAAACTACCGCCCGACCATAAGACAAGATGGTTTGCAGGTGCCGCTTTGAATACAAGCGAACAAGCAATGGCATCCATCATGTCAACGGCTATGTCTCGCCTCAATGCGTTCCTTGATTCGGAACTCGAACAAATCCTGTGTTTTGATACGGCAATAGATGCGGAAAAGTTCTGCTCAAGTAAGTGTGCAATCTTCATCGTACTACCCGAGGAAAACCCGGCAACTTATTTTATGGTATCCCTCTTGTTACAGCAACTATACAGAGAAATACTGACTGTTGCAGACGAGCATGGCGGTGCGCTTAAAGATCGTGTTATGTTCTACATGGACGAGTTTGGCACACTCCCTGCAATCAGTTCTGCAGAAATGATGTACTCTGCATCCCGTTCTCGAAAACTGTCCCTTGTGAGCATTATCCAGTCATATAAGCAGCTTGAAAAGAACTACGGAAGCGAAGGTGCAGACATTATCAAAGATAACTGTCAGGTAACCATCGCAGGTGGTTTCGCTCCTACATCGGGAACGGCAGATGAGATTTCAAAATCCCTTGGTTCAAGAACTGTTATGACTGGTTCTGTGTCTCGTAGTAAAAACGATCCATCACAGAGCCTACAAATGACCGAGCGTCCTCTCATGACGGCCGATGAGCTTAAATCTATGAAGAAGGGCAATTTTATTGTTATGAAGACAGGTACTCATCCCTTCATATCAAAGCTGAAACTGTTCTTCAAGTGGGGTATTGATTTTGATACCGAGAAATATACTGTCGAGGATAAAGGGACACGAAAAGTCCATTACACCAATCGTGAAATAATTGAAGAAAATATCCTCGCCACCTTCCCAAGTGCCTATGCTCCGCCTGTAAGAACTACCCGAAGATCTGCAACAGGTGGTCAGGCGCTGTCTCAAAGTGATGAGCCGTTGTTTAGAGAACCGGAACACCAAGTGAGAACGGATTAAGGGGGGTGAATGAATGTCTTACTATCGCAAATTATATACCTGCGAAGAACTGCCTTCCCGAGCAAAGCTTGTTTATATTTACCTTTATGACCGATGCGATAAGGAAAAGAAAGCTTGGCCAAGTGTTAAAACTATCGCAAAGCAGCTCTCCATATCAGATAAAACTGTTCGGAGAGCTATAAAGGATTTGGAAAAGGCAGGGCTTGTCCGCAAGGAGTATAAGAAACGAAAGAATGGTTCATTTACGAGCAATCGGTATTATCTCACCTAAAATTTCTACGAAATTCACCAAGGGATAACTACGCCCATTTGGTGTCAGTAGGACGGTGTCATGAAGGTAGGCCAAAGAAGTACCCACTCTAAAAGATATAACAGCAGAAGAATAAAAGACAAAGTTAATTCAAAGCTTGTGTAGTCTGTTGTGCTAAATAAGCAATAAAGTCTTCGAGTTTGGGTTCTTTGCCATCTTTGGATATGTTGTTCCAATGAGCCATTGCCACAGGATTGGAAGAAGCCATAGAAGCTCTCATGGCTTCTTCCATATCCTTTCTTACCTCTGCTGGTGTAACACCATTTTCCTTTGCTATTTGTCGAATAATGCGTTTCAAGTTCATAATAACACCTCAAAAATAGTAATTATCAGTTGCACGCCATAACTGACAGTTATGTTATAGCACAATGAACTTGTCGAATTTTAGTGAACGCTGACGACAAATAAAAAAAGTTTTACTTCTTGACGAAGCGAAACTTTTGGTGAGTTATTTTGAGTGTTTTATCAAGGTCGAAATAACATCGAAAACCTTTTCTCTTTCTGTCGGTGTCAACGAAGAAAGCTGTTCCGTAATGAGCGAAGCCTTAACCTCGTATCCTACCTTTAAGACATCTGCAAGGATGACATCGGCGGAAACCTCAAGTGCATTAAGTATCTTAACAAATGTTTCGAGAGCCGGTATTTTCTCCCCTCGCTCTACCATACCAATATAGGTTACCGATAAATCAGTTAGTTCTGCAAGATCTTCTTGTCTTAATTTTTTACGAATACGAGATGCCCTAATGTTTTGACCTATGCTTTCGTAATTCACACTTACACCTCCCATTAGTGTATCTCACTAACTAATAGTATAGATTATAAGTTTGAATCCATACAGAAACTATGAGGAAGACATCGTAAATAATAGTTATGATATTTACGAAAAGTGTGGTATAATAAAATAAATTCTTACGGAAAGTTTGATAAAAGTCCGTTAATTGGGACACAAGATGAAGTAGAATATAATCATCAAGCCAAGGGAGATGATTATAACGAAACCAAATGTCAGACAAATTATTGAGCGTTTCCGTCTATGGCTTACGCCAAACAAGAACTGCCGGCATTGTTGCTTGTGTTGTTCTTACTTTGCTATGTGCAATAACGAATAATTTTTGGAGGTTATTATGAAACTGATTTTTTGCATTGATGACAAGAAAGGCATGATGTTCTTTGGAAAAAGACAGAGTCAAGATAGCGTGCTGCGTGAATGGATCATATGGAAGTTCTTCTTCGTATGATATGATTAAATACAAAATCTACGATAGTAAAAAGTTCGTAGTAGAAGATGGTATTTTCTATCTCTCTTCACTTTCCAGTGGCGATAAGTTTAAAGATGATTCAATAGTGATTTATGATGTCATCCCCGGAGAAACATACTCGATAGATTTTTTTGAATACAATTAAAATTTTTGAAAAAAACAAGGTTTATTACTTATTTTTTCAAAAAACAAAGTGGCATCTAAATGGTTCGGAACAGCCACAATGGAGAAATCCGAACTTAATGCCAATCGGCAATGGGTTCGGATTTTTTGTTTTTATTAGAGATATCAGTTTTTGAAGTTGTAACAAAAAAGCAGGCGGGACTTCCGTCTCGCCTGCAGCTGTCTTACTCATTCTTCAGCAGTCTGTTCATATTCCCTGAGTTCCCGCTGTCCTTCCTCGCTTTCAAAATATTCCTGCATTATCGGAAGTAAGCATCTTGCAATTCTTTCAATTGCATAATCGGGAATTTCCATACCGCTGTTTGATTTTTCTGACGTCAAATTGGTTTTGCGCTCCTTTCACATTTAAAAGGAGATCTTTTAATTATGAAAAACACATTTTTCCTCGCATTTATATTTTAAACTTTTTCCGGAAAAATGTCAAACTTTTTTCACTGTTGCAAATCGACTGATTTTTTACAACTTGAAATTCAACTTTTGGAACAATAGAACCGCAAAATCGGGGTAACAGGTCAAACTATACGCACCCCTCAATTACCGCACTCTGAGACCGTTGATATACAACGGTTTCAGAAGCTCTATTTGGCAAATTTTTAACTGTAATGAAAGTGTTTTTTATCAGTTGATTTTTATAACCTTAAAGTTCGTTATGTGGAAAAAGTAACCGCAAAATTGGGGTAACAGGTCAAACTATACGTACCTCTCGATTACCACACTTTCAAACCCTTATATATCAACGATTCCAGAGCCTACTTTTCCTACGTTTTTTAAACTATTAAAAGGAGTTTTTTTATTTATGATTAACAACATTATTTCTTGTGAATTTAATATCGATACCGTCTGCGTTGAAGTGAAACTTACCGACGGCTCAATGGTGTCAATCGACTGCGATGCAGTCGAAAACGAATATGCAAACAATATGTACGAAACATCAGAACTTGACTACCTCATCTACAACGAACCGATGAGTTATGTCAGATTACTGCTCAGCGGTAAAATGGAAGAATATCTGCGAAATAATACGGATTACACGCCGTTGTCAGATATGAGATAAAATGCTAAAAGCTCTCTTGCGGTGTGCAGGAGAGCTTTTTGTATCAGTTAAATGACGGAGGGTTAACTTTTGTCTCCGAAAACGGATTATTGTTCGGCGAGGGTTCTGACATACTGAAATACATTTTGGCTGCTTTTGTTGTTCCGAAATCCTGATTTGAACCGCTGTTCTGCACCTTGTTGAATGCTTCACGGAACATTGCGTTGTGCGCTTCTTCTCTGTTGAGCAGAAAATCAATTGTTTCTCTTACTTTCTTGTCGTTAATCTGTCGGTAGAGATATTCATAAACAACTTTTGCCCTCTGCTCGGATGCGATGTTTGAAAGAAGGTCGGCGCACAAATCGCCCGTAACCGAAACATAATCTCCCGTCCACGAATAACCCGAAGCATTAATAAGTCCTGGATTGAGTCCTGTGAGAACGTGAGTCTGAATTTCACCTGCAGGAACAGATTCGGCACATACATCGTGACCGTTCAGAAGATTGATTGTCTGCGCAACCATTTCCATATGACCGAGTTCTTCAGCAGCAATATCAAGGAATAAATCTTTGATTTCGGGGTCTTTGATACGAAAACTCTGTGACATATACTGCATTGCGGCTTTAAGTTCACCGTTTGCACCGCCGAGTTGTTCCTGAAGAAGCGCCGCATACTGAGGGTTAGGTTTTTCAACAGCAACGGGATGAAAAAGCATTTTTTCGTGTTTGAACATAAATTATCCTCCTTTAATTGATTTTAGTATGCACAGATTCGCATAAAAATTGCCATACAAGCTGATTTTTGTTTCAACTCGTATGGCTTGATTATTTTATATTTTCTTCGCTTTAACAATCAAAAAGTTCGGTTTGATATATTCCTTTATCCATGCAGGCACTTTTTCAATTACCCGTTCTTCGGGAACGGGTTCGCAGACTTCTTCGATAACAAATCCTGCTTTGGCAAGTGCGTTTATAATGTTACTGAAAGTGCGGTGATATTTTATCACACCGTCAACATACCAATGGATTTTGCGCTCGCCGGGTTGGTTGTAGTTTGAAAAAGTATAGGAAACTTTCTCACCGTTTTCATCTTTATTAAAATGACCTGCGCCGTCAACGGTTGAGGTGATAATAGGATGTTCCTGTGAGAACAAAAGCTGACCGCCTGCATTGAGAACAGAATACATATCCTTTGCAAAAGCATCAAAATCTTTTACATAATGAAAAGCAAGAGAACTGTAAATGAAATCAAAGGTTTCATTAAGATTTGAAATGTCTGTCATGCTCATATTGCGGTATTCGATTTTTGCGTTTACGGATTCTTCTTTTGCAACGTCAAGCATCTTTTCGGATATATCAATGCCGACAACCCTTGCCGCACCTCTGCCCACAAAATCAATGCAGTTGTGACCGTAACCGCAACCCAGATCAAGAACGGATTTGCCGTTCAAATCGGGCAGAAGTTTACGCATTGCAGGTTGCTCAATCAAATCGTTGGCATTACAATCGCTGTCACGCAGAGCCTTGTAGCCACTGAAAAATGTTTCGTTGTCAAATATGTTTTGTCTACTCATAATTTCACCGTATTATTACAAATATATTTTCATTATACACTACTTGTTTTCTGTATGCAACATCACCCCAACCGATTCGGTTGAGGTGGGTTTTTTATTTCAGGAACTCGGAACGGTGCTTTCATGAACATTTCGGCATAATTACCCGTCATATCCTGAAGAAAGCTGAATTCCTTGTTGCTCTGCATGGTCAAAATTGAACGGACAGTAAGATTATCCCATTCATCGCTTTCGCAATGCTCATATTCGGGGAAGAACGGCAGAATTTTTGAATCCAAAGAAAAAAGCCCTTCGTCAACGGCGAAGCCCGCCGCTGTTGCAACAATTGATTTTGTAACGGAAAACAAGGTGTGCGGCATATCGCCCGAATAGGGATATGCATATTCCTCAAAAACAGTTTCACCGTCTTTCATGATCAGCAATCCGTGGTTTTCTATGCCGTGATTTTCAAGCTCTTTATAAAATTCATAAATTCATTCGGAGGAAAGCGTTGCTTTTGTTAACATGATTTTCTCCTTCTTGAAAAAACTATCTTTCGATAATTCCATGATAAACACCCATCCAATAAGGCAGAGTGTAGGTTGTAGATGCCTGCATACAGTTAGAGCGGTGATATGTATCAAGATAATAAGAGCATTCATTATATTTATGAAGAGAGCGCTCGTCAGGTGCCGCAACGCACCATTCAAGCTGTGATGCTGTAAGGGCATATTTAACTATATCCGCAATTTCAGGATTTTTGCCGAGGTCAGGCAAATATTCGCTTTTGCCGAGGTCATATGTAAGCGTTGTTCTGAGATTTGATGCAATCGGTCTAAAATTGATTTCCGCAACATCGTCGCGGGCAGAGTTTGAAGCATGATACATAACTGTATCGGCGGGGTGCCTGCTCAAAGACCACACGGCAGTTTCGGCTATATCGTTTCCGTAAGCATCATCAATTTTTTTGTCGGGATAAGCAAGCTGATAAACAAAATACCACAGGGGATTTTCGCTGTACATCATCGAAATCCACCAATCATCTATCGCTGCTCTGTAGCAGCCAAGAATTTCTTCATCATCTTCAAGGCTGAACAGCGTATAAAAAGCGAGCATTGCCATCTCTTCGCTTGAATAGTTGACTATGAGTCTGTAAATCATTTCCACCAAATTTGTGTTTTGGAGTGCACCGACTATATTGCCGACTAACGGCAGAGTTGCATCGCCGACGATGTATTTGATTGCAGCCATCATTCTCTCGTAGTGCTGCGCAGATACCTCGGCGTATTCATATGCAGGGTCGAGCGCCGCCATGCGGTATTCATTTTCCCATTTCTGATAGCCTGTTATGTAAGCCGCGGTTTTAAAAATGCAGAGAAGAACAAGCGAATGCAGACTGACCTCTGCAACGGAGCTGCCCGTGCAGAAAAGAGTTCTTCCGAAGTTTGCCCATGTTGTCGGTTGACCCGTTGCGTCAACAAGCATGTAGCTGTTGTCGCTGATATGCTGTGCAAGGCTGTCAACCGCCTCAACAAGAAGCGCTTTTATTTCGGGATCCTCGGGAGCAATAACATCGTAAATAAGCTTGAATAAAAACATATGACCGATAAGCTCATCGGCACTTGTATCGGTTTTATAGATTATATCCTCAACGGAATATTTCGGGTCAATCAAATCGTTCCAAAGTCTTTCGGGAATTTTGCCCGATGCATCAACGGTAACTCCGCGGAGATTTTCGTTGTTGAGAAGATAACCGCTCTGCCCCTCTTTTTTATTTGAAACACCCGTTGCAGTTTTATCGGAATTTACCGACCAATAAATATTATCGGGAAGTCCGCTGTTTTCGTCGCGGAAGGTAAATGTTCTTGCAGGGAAGCCCTCAAGCAGTCTTGTCTGTTTTTCATATTCGGCATTTCCCGTTGCGGGATTCGACCAATCCTCGGGGGAAACGGCGGTATAAAATCCCTCATTTTCAAGCTTTGAGGTTGAATTAAGCAGAGTGAAAGATGCCATAGCCTCATCAAAAAGCTTTGCAGGGCT
>JBGVNA010000145.1:0-14932 GCA_045125175.1 Acutalibacteraceae bacterium | reverse complement strand
ACTCCGCCTCGCAACAGATAAGCTTGACGAAAAGAATTTCTACGCATTCAACCCGTCATTCGACAAGCATTGCAATAAATAACTATGAAGCCCACAGAAAACCTGTGGGCTTTTCAATTTACGTATCATCCGATTGTTTATAAGCGTAATCAGCACAAATATTCAGGTTGTATTTTGTTGCATTTATGATATAATTATCACAATAAATCAGTGTTCATAAAAAGAAGAGGAAAGCATATGTCTAAACAAAAATCAACTATGGTCACCGACCTGACAAACGGCAGTGTTACCAAGCTGTTGCTCAAATTCGCATTTCCGTTATTCGTTTCAAACGCACTTCAGGCTATATATAACATTGTTGATATGATCGTTGTCGGGCAATATATCGGCGGAGAGGGTATGTCAGCTGTTTCTATCGGCGGCGACGTTCTGCATCTGCTGACCTTCGTAGCTATGGGTTTCTCGTCTGCAGGGCAGGTGCTCATCTCACAGGATGTGGGTGCAAAGCGTATGGATGCTGTCCAAAAGACAATAGGTACTATGTTTACCTTCCTTCTGGGTATATCGGTTGTTATTTCCGTCGGTTGTTATTTCATCCGTAACTTAATGCTTGATTTGCTCAACACACCCGTTGAGTCCTACGCTTTCACAATGGACTATACCGTTACCTGTATTTTCGGGTTGCTCTTCATTTACGGTTATAATATCGTAAGCGCAATTCTTCGCGGTATGGGTGACAGCCGCCGACCGTTTGTGTTCATTGCCATTGCCGCAGTAGTTAACATAGTGCTCGACCTGTGGTTTGTTGCAGGCTTAAAAATGGAGGTTTTCGGTGCTGCATTGGCAACCGTTATTTCGCAGGGATTAAGCTTCGTTATCGCGCTTACATATTTATCCATAAATAAAGAAAGCTTTGGATTCGACTTCAAACCTGCCTCTTTCAAAATCGACCCTCAGGCATTCAAAAAACTGGTGGCACTCGGCGTACCTATGGCAATCCAATCTGCAGCCATTAACCTTTCAAAGATTGTTCTTACATCGTGGATTAATCTTTACGGTGTTGTTTTTTCGGCACTCTCGGGACTCTACAACAAAATCAATATGATGATCGGCATCGTTTCCCAGTCATTCACCACTGCCGGCAGCACAATGGTTGGTCAGAGTCTTGGTGCAAGAAAATATGACCGTGTGCCTAAAATTATGAGGGTGGTTTTATACAGCAGCGTTCTTATCTCAACACTCCTTGCTGTTGCATTGTTTTTCTTCTTCGAGCATATCTTCAGAATGTTCACCGGCGACGAGGAAGTGCTTGCCATAGCTTCCATAGTTGTTCTTCCTGCAATTCTCAATATGTACGGTTCCGCTACCCGTTCTGTGAGCTTTTCCCTTATGAACGGTTCGGGCAATGCTAAACTGAACTTTGCCGTTGCTGTCATTGACGGTATAATAAGCCGTATCGGCATCTCGGCTCTGCTTGGCTTTGTGGTTGGAATGGGTTGCCAAGGTTTCTGGTATGGTGATGCCCTGGCAGGCTATATGCCTATGGTTATAGGCCTCATCTTCTTTTTATCGGGCAGATGGAAAAAGGATAAATCCGAGAAAATTTAACCACGGCATAATAAACCTATAAAACAAAAAATACAACAAGGAGCAGACTATGATAACAAAGTTTGAATTACATACCGATGTTTTGGTTCTCGGAAGCGGACCTGCGGGATTTGCCGCCGCTTATACAGCGGCAAAAAACGGAGCAAAGGTTATTCTTGTTGAACAAAGCGGCGATATTGGCGGAATCTCCACTTCAGGGCTTATGAGCCATTGGACAGGAAGCTGCGGCAGTCCGCTATATTATGACATTTTGAAAAAAACATCCGAAAACAATGAGGGGCAATTCAAAAATAAAATCACCAACCTTATTGACCCCGAAAAGCTGAAAACTCTTTACCTTGAAATGCTTGATGAGGTCGGCTGCATGCTTATGCTTTACACCTTTGCCGAAGATGCGATCTGTGACGGCGACAAGGTGCTCGGTGCAACCGTTATAAACAAATCGGGCAAAACGGATATATGTGCTAAAGTCATTATCGATGCCACGGGTGATGGGGATATTGCCGCAAGAGCAGGAGCAGAATTTGTTCTCGGCAGAGAAAGTGACAACAAAATGCAGCCTGCAACACTGATGTTCAAGGTTGGCGGTGTTGACTATGACCGCGCAGTCTTTTTGGGCTCATTTGAATCCACTTACGAAACACCTAACGGCGAGCTTCAGGCACTTGCAAAAGAGCATATCCCCTACCCTGCAGGACACATTCTCACTTATAAATCAACACTTCCCGGTGTTGTTACCTGCAATATGACAAACGCCGTTGAAATTGACGGCACAGTTGCCGATGATTTAACAAAGGCAACCCTGACCTGCCGCAGACAAATGGATGATATTGTCAGATATCTCCGAGAATTTGTGCCGGGCTATGAAAACTGCTTTATCATCAGCTCCGCATCGCTTATCGGCATTCGTGAAACAAGACATTTCAAGGGTAAATACACGTTGAATGAGCAGGATATACTCGAAGCGAAAGTATTTGACGATTACGTTGTAAAAGATGCTTACTTCAATTTTGACGTTCATAACATCACAGGTGCGGGACTTGATAAAACGGGTGTTCAGAAGCATTTCAAGCAGACAAAAGGATATACGATTCCATACCGTTGTCTTCTTCCCGAAGTCAAAGAAAACCTTCTGCTTTGCGGAAGAAACATTTCAGGCACACATATGGCTCACTCTAATTTCAGGGTAATGCCTATCTGTGTCGGTATCGGCGAGGCGGCAGGTGCTGCAGCGTATATCTCCGTTTCGCAAAACCGTAATCTGAACGATATTGACGCAAGCGAAATCAGAGAAATTATCGGAATATAAATTTTGATTTAAGTGAAAGGCACAGAAAAAAATGAAGTGTAGTACAGCCTTGGCAATAAAACTAAAACCGCCGCACCCGAAGGTAATTATAAAGCCTTTGATATATTCGGTATCGAAATCGGCAGAAGACTGACCGTCAGCAATTCACCGATAATCTTTCTATTGATTTGGAACCTTTCAGCATTGTACTTATACATGACTGCGACAACAAGCATAAAATATGCCAAACATCCTCTGCTCTTGTTTTTTAATAATATCTGTATTGACATTTTCAGACTTTAGATTTATAATCAATAAAAAAACATATGTTGTTCAGAGGTGCAATATGGCAACTGTAAAACTCGTTTTAGCTTTTTTCCTTTCACTGTTTCAGATACTTTCACCGGTAGCAGCATTAGTTGTGAATTTCGGTGAAGCGAACTTCTTTTCCGAGTGGTCTGTATCGGATAATTTCACTGCAGATTATTGTGCGGAAATTGAAAAGAATCCTGACGAAGATTTCATCATCCTCAATCTTGCCGATGTTCAGCTCAAAGACGATTTGGTATATGAAGACGAAGGCGAGAAGACAGCAGAGATGATTGATAACCTCGTCAAAAAAACCGAGCCTGACCTTATCACTCTGACCGGAGATAATGCTTGGGGAACAATTGCATATATTAAACTCATTAATCAGATTGACTCTTACGGTATTCCTTGGGCACCTGTTATGGGTAACCACGACGGTCAGTGCCTGATAAATGAATTCTGGGCAGCTTATCTTCTCTTCAAGGCTAAAAACTGCCTTTTTGAGTTTGGACCCGAAAATATGGGCTACGGCAACTATATCATAAACATTACCGAAAACGGAAAAATTATCCATACACTTTATATGCTCGACACTCATAATAATGCGGAATTTACTCTTGAAGACGGTTCGTCAGTAAGCGGTTATGACCATCTTTGGGATAACCAGATTGAATGGTATAAGTGGGCTGTTAACGGAATTTCCGAGATTGCAGGCAAAACTGTTGAGAGCTCTGTCTTTATACACATTCCTGTTTGTGAATATAAAGATGCATGGGTAAAGGCATATGGCAGCGATGAGCTTGGAACTCTTTCTCCCGAGCTTGCACCCGAAGCACTTGGTATTAACGGTGAAGGAGTATGCTGTTCACCCGTAAACAACGGCTTCTTTAATGTTTGTAAAGAACTCGGAAGCACAAAAAATATTTTTGCAGGTCACGATCACGCAAATAATTTTCAGATTTATTACGATGGTATCAGACTTAACTATACACTCAAAACCGGATACGGTGCTTATTATTCCGACGGACTTACCGGAGGAACGGTAATATCAATCAACTCCGACGGTGCAGCTTACGCAGAGCATCTTTACATGTAAAACTAATAAACGGCAAAAATTATCAGTCGCATTAAACTCATAACAAAAGCAACAGCCGAAAGGTCAGCGTTTCAAAAGGAATTAAACTTTCTTCTGAAGTGCCGCCCTTACTGTTGCTTTTTTCTTTGTTTGAATGGTATAATTAAATTGAAAGATAAGAATTTGTTCTTGCACCTCATCAGTCACTTCGTGACAGATGAAAATGTTATGATATTTATGAGGGAAAATTAAATGAATAAAAGCGTTAAATATTTTCTTGGTATCGACGGCGGCGGAACCAAAACCGAATTTATGCTTGCCGATTCAAACGAAAATGAAATCAGAAGGTTGATTCTCGGAGCATCAAATTCGGTCAGCACAGGCATAGAAAACACCTGCATTGTGCTTAATGATGGAATTAAGGAAATATGCGAGGGACTCGACATTTCGGAAATCGCTGTTTTTGCAGGCATTGCAGGAGCAAAAAGCGGAGAAAGCCAAAGAGCTGTCAATAAATTTTTGTCACGGTTCGGATTTGCTTCGTATGACTGCGGCAGCGATATCGACCTTGCGCTTGAGGTTGCGTTGAAGGGCGAAAACGGAACCGCTGTCATTATGGGTACCGGCATTGTGGCCTATGCACGCTCAGGCAAAAAGATTCACCGAACAGGCGGACGGGGTTACATGATTGACAAGGGCGGAAGCGGATTTCATTTTGGCTCTGATGCTCTTAATTCGGCATTTGAGTTTATTGACGGCAGAGGCAAAAGCGAAACAATCCTGAAACTCGTTGAAAAAAAAGCTAAAAAAAAGCCTTGAATCTTCCGTTGCCGAAATATACAGCGGTGGTGCGGAATATGTTGCTTCTTTTGCACCTGTTGTTTTTGAAGCTTTCAGGCACGGCGATCCAACCGCTTCGGAGATTATAGACCGCAACGCTTATGAAGCCGCAAGAATCATCAACGGAGCACGCAAAGCATTAAAAAATCACAATGACAAAATTGTTGTTTGCGGAGGTTTGTGCAACCAAAAAGAAATATTATATCCGTTTCTCATGAAACACATTGAGGGTGAAGTAACGCTCACATTTCTTGATGAACCTATGGTAAACGGCGCAATTTCACTTGCAAGGAGAATGAATATATGTTAAAAACCGAAATGAGAAACCCGGATACATACGGCATTGATAAAATGTCCACACGCAAAATGCTTGAAATAATAAATAACGAAAACGCAAAGGTAACCCTTGCCGTCGAAGCCGCTTTGCCGCAGATTACAATTGTGTGCGATGCGGTTGCCGATGCGATAAAATCAGGCGGCAGAATTTTTTATATCGGAAGCGGAACATCGGGCAGGCTCGGCGTGTGCGATGCGGCGGAATGTCCGCCAACCTTCGGTGTACCTTATGATCTTTTTAACGGAATTATTGCCGGCGGCGAAAAATGTATGTTCAAGGCTGCAGAAAACGCCGAGGATAATCCCGAGGCAGGCATTGAAGATTTGAAAAGCCGTAATTTCAGCAATAAAGATATTTTAATCGGAATTTCCGCTTCCGGGTCTGCAGCTTATGTTGTTTCTGCTGTTAATTATGCAAAAAGCGTTGGTGCAAAGGCTTTTTCAATAACGAACAATCCCGAAACAGAATTGGGCAAAGCTGCAGATATTGATATATGTGCCGATACGGGCCCTGAGGTTATCACGGGCTCAACCCGAATGAAAGCGGGAACGGCACAAAAAATAATTCTGAATATGATTTCAACAGCATCAATGATTAATTGCGGCTGTGTTTATGAAAACATGATGATAAATCTCAGGCCCACAAATATAAAGCTTCGCAGAAGAATGATAGGAATTGTCACTGAAATTCTTGGATGCACAACAGAAATAGCAGAAAAAGCACTTGAAGAAAACGGATGGAATATCCGCCTTGCTGTTGAGCAAGTTTAACAAACACAAAAAAAAAACCGACAAACCTCCCTGATGAGATTTGTCGGTAATTTTATTTGAGCTTCAAGCCGTAAACAAGCGTTGTTTCTTTTGTTTCGATAAGCTTAAAGCCGTATTTTTCATAAAATTTTATTGCATTATAATTTTTGTGCCATACGGTGAACATAACACCTTCTATATTCTTGCAGCGCAGATTATCACAGAGAGCATCCATCAGCTTTTTTCCCAGACCCATATGCTGATATTCCGGAAGAATATCTATATGAAGATGAGCCGGATAATCTGCTTTGTGTTTTTCTTGTGAGGCAATAGCTCTGAGTGCCGATTTTCTTCGGCGGTATTCCCATTTTTTGATTTTGGGACAGTAGGTGTTTATGTAAATTTCTTTAAACTTATCAAAATTTTCCGTTGATATAACATATCCGATAGCTTTGTCATTTTCATCTGCCGCAACAAAACAGTTTTCAGGCTCATTTTCAATATAATAATCACAGTAAACTGCAAGAGCAAAGTTTATTCCTCTTTTTGTTGACTTGCACGGACCGTCGCTGTTAAGACAAACAAAACGCACTTTTTCTTTATCTTTATTTTCGTAAGGTCTGATTGTCATTCTCATCACTTCCGATATGAGTTTATCATTAAAACGCACAAAAATCAAGGCAGAATATCTATCGTTTTGATAATTGTAAAAGCAAAAAGATTATTGTATTATTATATAAGGAGGGATTAATATGAACTGTCAATCAAATCCCCAAGCTGTTTTTGAAAAGCTTTTCGGTGATACCGACTATAAAATTGAAATTATTTATGAAAGCTCAAAGCAAGTCTGTTACTGTGAAAAAAACCACAGAGTTACCGATGAAAAATACATTCTTTCCGTTTCGGGCAAAGAAGTAAAAATATGCTGTTCATCTGAAAAAGGGGCATTTTATGCACTCTGCGACATTGCAAAGCGTATTGATGAAAGCTCCGTTTCCAACGGCGAATACATATGCTCTCCCCTATTTTCCGTCAGAGGCTATATTGAAGGGTTTTACGGTACACCATGGAGCCACGAAAGCCGTAAATCCGTTATGGAGCTTATGGCCGTAAACAGAATGAACACGGTTTATCATGCGCCTAAGGATGACCTTTATCACCGTGAAAAATGGCGCGAAAAGTATCCCGAGGATGAGCTTATAAAACTGAAAGAGCTTGTTGACAAAGCCTCGGAATATTATATGGATTTCTATTGGTGCATTGCACCGGGACTTTCAATGAAATATTCCGATAATTCCGAGTTTGATGCTCTCATCGAAAAATCAAAGCAGCTTTATTCAATCGGAATACGCTGTTTCGGCCTTCTTCTTGATGATATTGATGAAGAGCTTGCTTTTGATGAAGATAAAACGGTTTTCGGAGAAACAGTCAATGCTCATATTGACCTTATAAACAGATATTACTCCGCTTTGAAAGAAATTGATTCGTCAATCCGTCTTACCGTTTGCCCTACCCTTTACCACGGCAAAGGTAATGAATATTATATTTCAATGCTTGGAAAAAATATTCCGACGCTTGTTTCTGTTTTCTGGACGGGCAGAGATATCTGCTCACGTGAACTTACGAGCCATGAAGCAATCAGGTTTATTGAATCCACATATCACAAACCGCTTTATTGGGATAATTATCCCGTAAATGATTGCTCTATGTTCAACGAAATGCATATTTCGCCGATCATCAACCGCGATCCCGATTTATACAAGTATTCAGAGGGGATTATTTCAAACTGCATGGAATACGCCGAGTGTTCAAAAATCCCTTTAATCACATTTGCGGATTACCTTTGGGACAGCGAAAATTATGACCCTCAAAAATCCTGGGAGGGCGCAATAAGGCAGGTTGTCGGTAAAGAAAACGCAGATAATTTCATCGTTTTTGCTGATCATCTTTACACATCGTGTCTTAAAGATGCAAATTCAAGGCGTATGTATGAAGCGTTTGATAATATTGAATCCGTGCTCAAGTCGGGCGATAAAGAAAAAGCTTTTGCTCTTGCAGAAAATTATCTGAGCAAAATGAATGCGTGCAGAGATTATCTCAAACGCGATTTACCCATTTGCCGTGAACTTTCAAAATGGTCGGAGAAATTTTTTGTTTCATGTGATATTATGAACAGGATATTTGAATACATAAAAACAAAAGATGAAAACCTGATTGAGGAGTTGCTTTTACTTATTGAAAAATACGAGGCAATGCCTGCAAGGCTTTCAAACGATATCAATATCCGTGAAGAGCTTAAAAATTTGAGGAATATATAAAAAGGAGAATTTAAAATGGCAGTCGTTATCAGATGGATTTCAGCAATTATGGCAGTACTTATCGGTTTGCCCTCACTCCTCGGTGCGGTTTTTCAGAGTCTTACCAAAATCGGATATGACGAAAGACCCGTTGAGTCAATTTCTGAGAATTTTCTTGAAGGAAATGCAGAATTTATTGATGATGCAAAAGCAGAATACTGGTCAGCGGGTTATTCACGCAAAATTCTCACTCCCGATGATATTGAAGAAACAAGATATTTCCTCGGCGGATTTCTTAAGTTCCCTGCGCAGGAAGCAACGGGCGTAATTGACGATTTGTGTGTAAGAGCAGTTGTACTTGATGATAATTCCGGCAGAGGTGCTGCTGCTTTTGCCTGGATTGACGGCGTCGGATTTATGAATGCAGATATCAAGGATATCCGTGAAAAACTCAGCGATATAACAGGTGACGGCAAGCTCATCAGCATTGATATCGGTTCAACACACAACCACAGTGCAATCGATACTCAAGGTCTTTGGGGCAATATTCCCGATAGCGGAAGAAATCAGAAATATATTGATTCGGTAGTTCAGAAAACCGCCGATGCAATAAGAGAAGCATATAACAACCGCTGCGAAGGCAATCTTTATTATTCATCAAAGACATGCCCTGAATTATTCTATGACGGCAGAGATCCATATTCAATTGACGATAAAATACATCTTTTCAGATTTGTGCCGAATGATAACACCAAGAAAGAAATTTATATAGCCAATTTCGGCGCACATCCCATTAATCTCGGTTGGAGCAACACTGAGATATCGGGCGATTATCCGTATTATATCGAAAAAGAAGTAACCACCGAAAAGAATGCCGATTTTATCTTTATTCAAGGGGCAATCGGCGGCGCAATTCACGCAGATATGGGCGTGGAAAACGGAATTCCCGAAGAACTTACATCTTATGAAAAAATGAAGGAATACAGCAACATTGTTGCAGATATTCTTTATGAGCTTGCGAAAAACGGCAAGGCTGTTGAACCCATTCTCAACGTAAAACACGCTCAGATTGATTTTGAGGTCAATAATTTTATTTTCCTTCTTGCGGAGAGTGCAGGCCTTTGCAACGTTAAAGCTTTTAAGGAAAACGGCAAGATATATCTTACAAGCGAAATCGGTTATGTTGAAATCGGTAAGAATATAAAGATTATTGAAGCTCCCGGCGAAGCTCTTCCCGAGCTCATTTACGGAGGATTTTATTCAGCCGATGAAGCGTTCAACGGCACAGAATATCCTTATGAGGGAGTTGCATCCTGCTTTGGCAAAAACGATGAAGTGCTTGTTTTCGGCCTTTGCAACGATGCGGTGGGCTATATTGTTCCCGATAACGATTACAGTTCATCGGGCGATGAGGGTCACTACGAAGAAACGGTTTCAACGGGTTCAAAAAGCGGAACAGCATTTTCAAAAGCATTTTTTGAGCTTTTAAAAATATGGGGGTAATACAAAATGGAAATACTGCGTTTTCTGAAACTTCCCGAATTGGTCAGAGGAATAATATCGG
Source organism: Acutalibacteraceae bacterium (assembly GCA_045125175.1). Lineage (GTDB taxonomy): Bacteria > Bacillota > Clostridia > Oscillospirales > Acutalibacteraceae > CAG-177. The sequence goes on along the minus strand of JBGVNA010000145.1, from coordinate 4,865 downwards.
GTTTGCTTTCTCTGATAATTCTTTTTGTCCCCAATTCAATTTACACAACCGTTGAGGAAACATCAAAATATATGCTTTCGGGCGATGAAACATTTTCTTACAACGGAGAAAAATGGACTGTCGGCTTTGCAAAAGAAGTGCTTACTCCCGATGATATAACGGAAGAAACATATTATATAGCAGGCTACAATACAAACAATCCCGCAAAATCTGTTCTTGACGATATGTATGCAAAGGCAGTTTATCTTGACGACAACAGCGGCAGAGGCGGTGTTGTTATTTGTGCAATTGACTGCGTGGGAATCAGCCGCAAGGATATCAACGACATCAGAAGGATTGTTATTGAAAGCGGTAAAATCCCCAATCTTAAATCGATCAACATCTGTGCAACGCACACCCATTCCGCAATTGATACGCAAGGGCTCTGGGGCAAAAACTTCTTCACCGACGGTAAAAACGAGGAGTTTATGAACCGCCTCAAAGAACTTACCGCAAAAGCAATCGTTGATGCATACAATTCAAAAAAAGACGGCAGTCTGTATTTCGGCACGGCGGAATCCGAGGGCCTTCTGATTGACACAAGAACCCCGATTGACTACGATGCAACAATAACAAGAATCCGATTTGATCCTGCGGACGGCAGCAAAGATACATATATAGTGAATTTTGCATGCCACGCCGAATGTCTCGGAGCAAGGACAACCGTTGTCAGTGCAGATTTTCCCGCATACATGGAAAAGGAAATAGTTGAGCAGACGGACGGTTCAAACGTCGTTTTCATAAACGGAGCTATCGGAGGGCTTATCACATGTGAAAAGCTCGATGATGTTCTGCGTAACTTTGAACTTGGTCTTGAATATGTCAAGGAATTCGGCAAGGATGCGGGCGAAGCCGTTATGAACATAAATAACGAAATTGCTCTTGAGCCTGCAATCAATGTCAAAACCGAAGCGACAGAAATAAAATGTGATAATACAGCGCTTCTGCTTGTGCGTTTTCTTGGAGTTCTCAACAACGATATTGCCAAAGATAAAGACAGAAATATCTCTATCATTACTGAAGTTTCCTATATGGAACTCGGCAACAAGCAGATAGGAATTTATATGATTCCCGGCGAGCTTTCACCTGAGCTTGAAAGCGGCAACTTCCTTTCTGCAGAGGAATCGGCAAACGGCACAGAGGTTGATTATAAGCCGCTTTTCGAAATGTCACGCTGTGAGCATAATTTTGTTCTCGGTCTTTGCAACGATGAATTGGGTTATATAATTCCCGAAAACGATTTCTGTCTTCATGAGTGGCTGCCGTATTTCAACAATGCCGTTGATGAATCAGGCAGAAAACACTATGAAGAAACAAACTCTCTCGGCCCCGAGGCTGCAGGTGCAATTCTTGATGCTATGAATGAACTGATAAACTCAGTTGAAAAATAAACTTCAAAAGATAAATCCCTTACGAATCTTCAAAAAGTTCATAAGGGATTTTTTATTTTCAATAAAGATACCATTTTTTTGACAATGTTTGCCACTCAGCAACTTTATTCTGTTCCTTTGCAATAAAATCATCGGAATTAAAATCAGAACGAAAAATTGCATCTGTTCCGAGAAGATTTGCCGTTGATGGTTCAAATTCAAATTCAGGATGCATTTTTTTGATTGCATCAAAAATTTTTACTCCTACAGCAAACGGCGAGAAAGTATTGCGGTCTGTGATATGAAGCTGAATGCCTCGGCAGAAGCTATCTTTATGGTCAGAAAAAGTCGGTGTAAATGAGCATTCTCGGAGAATAACACCTTCTTGCTGACCGATTCTTTCAATAACCGCTCTGCCGTCAAGCCAGGGCGCACCTATCATCTCAAACGGCTTGGTTGTGCCTCTGCCTTCAGAAAGATTTGTTTCCTCAAAAATACAGTTTCCTATATAAGCAAATGCCGTGTCAACTGTAGGAATATTCGGCGATGGCTGAATAAAAACCAAGTCAGTATCATCGTAGTACATATCCCTTTTCCAACCCTTCATGGGAACAACAGTCAGGTCACAACCTATGTTTTCTGTTTCATTCATCATAAGGGCGAATTCGCCAATTGTAAGTCCGCAACGTGTAGGAGTTGCAAACCTGCCCACAAACGATGAAAAACGCCTGTCAAGAATAGTTCCTTCCGCTTTAATTCCGCTCAGAGGATTAGGTCTGTCAAGAACAACAAACCTTACACCGTGTTCGGCGCAAATCATCATTGTATCCGTCATGGTATATGCATAAGTATAAAACCTTGCACCGACATCCTGTATATCAAAAATCACGGTATCAAGGGAAGCGAGCACTTCTTCACTTTCAGATATGTCATCACCGAATAAGCTGTATACAGGAAGACCTGTTCTTTTATCTGTGTATGATGTTATGTTCTCCCCTGCCTGCACATCGCCTCTTACGCCATGTTCAGGGCCGAAAAGAGCAGTCAGGTTACACTTATCTTTAAGCATATCCACAGTTGAAGAAAGGTCACGAAGAACACCCGTATGGTTGGTAATAAGTCCGCATTTTCCTTGAAAATCAAATCCGTTTTTTGCAATGACATCAGCACCGCACAAGACTTTTGGTTTTGCGTTTTTCATATTTCACCTTTCTCCCGAATTTTTTCATGTTCATTAATTATTATTTTACATCAATCTCACTGCATTTGCAAACAAAAAAATTCACATTTCGTAAATCGCTGCATGCAGTCACCCGAATATGATAATTACTTCAACGGATAATATTAAAATCAGGTGCGGCGGGATACTACTCCTGCCTGCACCTGATTTGTTTCTTATACAGATAAAAACAATTATCCAAGAGCTACCATGCTGAAAACGAGTGCGAACAAAGCAACGGTTTCGCAAAGACCGACAACAGTGATATACTGTGAAAAGCCTTTTCCCGTTTCTGCAAGAGCATCTGCACCCGCTGCACCTGCTTTGCCCTGAAATACAGCAGAAAATGCCATAGCGAGACCCGAAGCAATTCCAAGTCCGATCAAAAATGCGGGGTCTGCTTCTGCTGATTTCATCTGCTGCATAAGAAGAAAGCCGTAAATGGTCTGGGTAAGAGGTGCACCGGCAAAAACAGTAAGAATAAACGGCGCAGCTTTGTTATTCATATAACATTTTTTCCATGCACCGATTGATGCCTGACCTGCAATGCCTATACCGATTGCAGAACCGATTGCGGCAATACCCATAGCTAAAGATGTTCCTAATAATCCTAAGTTCATAATGATTCTCCTTTAATCAATTTGTTCATTAAACGGTTTAAATTTATGTCCGCTCCAGGACATATCAAGATGTGAAGAAAACTCCAGGGTGTTAAGTCTGATACCATGAACAATAACAGACAAAACATTCAATATCATATTCAGTCCGTGACCAAACACAAGAAGGAAAATGGCAAGGACCATAAACATAAAGTTTCCGAGCAACGGACCTGCAAGCTCGTTGACGGTTGCGGATATCGCCGCTCCCGCAAGGCCGACAGCCCAGAGTCGTATATATGAAACTATGTCTGAAAACACATTTACTACGCCTAGCAAAACGGAAACAATATTTTTAAGACTTGAAAGTATGGATTTTATAATGTTCCCTTCATAATTTGAGAACATAAAGCTCATACAGAAGCCTGTTCCGATAAGTGCAATTGCAGCCGTTCCAACGGGAATACCTCCGATTATCAGACCGAAGCTGAACACCTCTGCATTTACCACAAGGCTGAGCACCAGATAATAGATGCCAAAAAGCTGCAGTATCGAGCCGATGTCGCCAAGGATTTTCGCTGATTTTCTGTTTCTCAAAGCGCCCTTTATATGTGCTACGGTTAACTGAATAAGCGCAAGTGTAAAGCAGAATATCTGCAAATTCTGCGCTGTAGTCAGCCCCGCTTCACCTTTTGTCCAGAACGGATACCATATCCTGTCGGCATACACATTCGATATTACGGGTATTGATAAGCTCTTGAGCCATTCGGGGAGTTGTTCCGGTGAAAGCCCGAACCATGTGCAGGTAACTGTTCCCCACAGAATTGTTGATAATCCGAAAAGACCGACAAGCAAAAACGCAGGCTTAACAGGTTTCTTTGTGATAAGTGATTTGATAATCGGCACAGCAGCTACGGAGCTGATCAGCAAGCCGTATCCGCCGTCTCCGAAAATAATTCCGAAGAATATGAGTATGAAGCCTAAAAACCAACCGGAAATATCATATTCAAAATAACCGGGAACCGTTCCCAAAAAATCAGTCAGCGGATAAATCAGACTCACAAATTTATTGTTTTTGAGCTTTGTCGGAACGTTGTCATCCTCACACGGTTCCTCCGCAATAAGACCCCACGAGTTATCCTTTGCGGTTTGTCTGAGTCTGTTGAGATTTTCTTCTTCTACATATCCCGTGAAATATGAAACCGAAACATTTCCGTTGCCGTCTGACGACAGGCTTTCGGTCGCCATGCCTGTAGCATAAACCTCAAACTCGATTTCTTTTTCTATGGCTTTAACAGCATTTTTCATGCTGACGGCGCAGCCTGCATATGAAGCTATCTTCTCTTCTGCAGATTCAATTTTACCGTTCAGTTCATCTATTTTAAGGTTTATTTCTGAATTTGAAAACTGAGGTAAATCCAATCGGTAACTGTTCAGTGATTCTATAATACCGTCTTCACATCCTAATCCCGATTTCATTATCAGAAATTTTACCGAAGCTTTGTCAGAATCCAATCTGAGAGTTTTTACATTGTCACTTAAACCTTCATATTCGGATTTGGGCATTTCGTAAAGGAAAATTTCAATTCCTTTTTCAGCCAAATCACTGATTTGAACAGGATCAATATCGCCCCAGCTTTT
>JBGVNA010000144.1:0-2128 GCA_045125175.1 Acutalibacteraceae bacterium | reverse complement strand
ATGAATGCAAAAACGCCGCTGACTGCAAATATGTCGGAATTAAAGCCGCTGTGAAGGCCTACGCAACCGCAAAGGGCAATGACCGTTGCAGTGTGTGAGCTGGGCATTCCGCCAAGCTTAAAAAGGGTTTCGAGAGTAACCTTTTTGGCCTTGCGTCCCTTCTTTTTGTCGATAACATATTTTGTGAAATTTATAATTACTTTTATAAGCTGAGCGATAAACCATGCAATAAGGCATACAATAAAAATTCTCATATATAACTCCTTGAAAACATAATTCAGTTAATCATACAATATTGACTGAAAAAAAGCAATACTTTTTTGTTGAAAAAAAAGATTTATTGTGATAAAATTACTGAATGTATTGTGGTAGTTTGTCTGTTTTTTAAATATACGGAGGGTAACCATGAAAAAACAGCATAAGAATATGGGTAATGCGAACATTCCCACTTATAAAACCATCAAGGAAATTGTTGTTAAGGGCACAGAAATGGGTGGCGACAAAAGACAGTTTGTTTTCCTTGATAAAAACAAGAATGAGTGCATAAGGTCTTTTAATCAGACATGGAGTGAAATGAGTGCACTCGGAACACTTTTCAGCAAGAAAGGTCTTAACGGCAGAAAGAAGATTGCTATTATTGGAGAAAACTGCTATGAGTGGATGATTGCTTACTATGCAACTCTTGTTGGTGGTAATATCACTGTTCCGATGGACTGCAAGATTTCAGAAGAGGACCTTGCTGATCAGCTTATCCGTTGCCAGTGCCATGCGCTTGTTTATACAGATAAATTCACCGACATGGTTGAGCATTTCAAGGCAAATCAGGATATCCCTGAAATGGTGTATTTTAATATCAGTGATGATTATGATGCATTCCTTAAGGAGGGACAGGCTGCTCTTGATGCAGGCGACACTTCGTTTGCTGATGCCGAAGTTAAGCCTGATGACCTTGCCTGCATTTCCTATACTTCAGGAACAACTGCAAAGAGTAAGGGCGTTATGCTCACTCATTTCAACATTGCAAGCAACTGCTCATCATCATGCCGTGCTCTTTCGGGTAAGCATGCTATCGGTTTCCTTCCTCTTAACCATACATATTCATGGGTCAGCGCACTTTTCTCATGCTATATTCTTACCGAGTGGGGTTATCTCTGCGACGGTATAAAGAATATTCAGGGTGACCTCAAAAAATATAAGCCCTATAATTTCTCCGGTGTACCTCTGGTTGTTGAAACAATCTATGACCGTATCTGGAAAACCGCAAGAAAAACAGGCAGAGAAGAAATTCTCAAGAAGGGCCTTAAAATCAGCAATACTCTCATGAAGCTTGGTATTGATAAAAGACGCAAGATTTTCAAAACAATTCATGATAATCTCGGCGGCAACCTTAACATGATTGTATGCGGCAGCGCAAACCTTGACCCAAAATATGAAAAGGGCATGCATGACATCGGTATCGATATCTATAACGGCTACGGTCTTACTGAATGTTCACCCGCAGTTACCTGCAACAGACCCGATAAATTCAAATTCGGCAGTGTAGGCACTCCGCTGGATTGCTGTGAAATTAAAATTGTTAATCCTGACGAAGAGGGCGTAGGCGAAATCTACGTCAAGGGTACAAATGTTATGCAGGGCTACTATGGTGACCCCGAAGCAACTGCTGCCACATTTGACGGCGAGTGGCTCAAAACGGGCGACCACGGCAGAATTGATGAAGACGGCTTCCTCTTTATGGTTGGCAGAAAGAAAAATCTCATCTGCCTTTCAAACGGCAAAAACGTTTCACCCGAAGAGCTCGAAGATAAGCTTGCAAGAATAGACTATGTTAAGGAAGTTCTTGTTTATCAGGAGAATAATAAAATCGTTGCGGAATTTTTCCTTAACGAAGAAGATTATCCCGATGCAAGAAGCAGAATCAAGGGTGATGTTGATGAATTTAACCGTAATATGCCCCTGTTCAAGAATATCAATAAATTCAAGGTTCGTGATGAGGAATTCCCCAAAACCACAACAATGAAAATTGAAAGAAAGCTTTTTGCTAACAGATAAAACACTAAAGGCTGCGAATTTTTCGCAGCCTTTTTTATATGTCTATTATCTGCGCTTCTATGCTCAGCGACGGAAT
>JBGVNA010000143.1:0-2819 GCA_045125175.1 Acutalibacteraceae bacterium | reverse complement strand
TAGTAAAAAACGGAACAGTTAAAAACCGAAGCATCGGTGTTACCGGAAAACAAGCCATAATGGATATGCTTGAATAAAATAAAAACCGTCTTTGATGAATAATCAGAGACGGTTTTGTTCGGTTTTAGACATAATATTGATATTGTATGATTTTTTTGTGTTGACATTTTGTTCACAGAATGTTTATAATTAAAGTAACAGCAATGCTGTAAAAAAAACAGGAGGACAATAAAATGGAATTTATTACAGAAATTCTCGCAATGGTTCAGGAAATCCTTGAATATGTTAAGGAAGCTGAAGCAGCAGGTATCATTGAAATTATCAAGAACTCTCTTGGTTCAATTCTTTCGTTCATTCCCATGCCCCTTTAATCTGTTATGCAAAAATCCCCGACCAAATCGGTCGGGGATTTATTCTTTTATTCGCAAAATTCTTTTTTGATTGCTTCGACAACCTCGTCAACATCGGATTTTACAACAAGCATTGCAATTTCAATTTCGGATGTTGTGATCATTCGTACATCGGCGTCAACACTTGCGGCAGCCTTGAAAATCCCTGCGGAAACACCCGGAGTGCCGCGCATTGCTTCACCGCTTACGGTTATTTTGCAGTTGCCGCTGCTTACGCTTATTTTGGTTTTCGGAGATCTGTTGCGAAGCTCCGATGCTATTGAAAGAACGGGAACAAAATCTTTATCGCTTACGGTAAAGGAGAATCCTGAGCTTGCTCCGCTGAGAGGAAACTGTGAAATCATATCTACATCAATTCCCGCCTTGGCAATAAGTTTAAAAACCTCTGCCATATGAGAAATATCGGCAGGTGCATCGCAAAGCGAGAAAAGAGTTACATCCTCTGTTACAAAAATATTATCAACAAGCTTCATTTTTACTCCTCCTGAATTTGTGTTAAATCATATCGGACATTTTGTAAAGTCCTGCAGGCTTGCCGCAGATGAATTTTGCTGCGCTTATTGCGCCCGTTGCAAAAAGTTCTTTGCTTCTTGCAGAGTGAGAAATTGTAATTATTTCATCGTGACCCGCAAAAATGACCTGATGTTCACCGGTTATTGTTCCGCCTCTTACGGCGTGAATGCCGATTTCTTTCTTAGTTCTTTTTTCACGCTTTGAATGACGGTCATATTCATATTTAACGTCATCATCAAGTTCTTCTTTGATTGAATCGGCAATCATAAGTGCTGTTCCGCTGGGAGCATCTATTTTTTGGTTGTGATGCATTTCAATGATTTCAATATCAAATGAATCTCCAAGAATTCCTGCTGCTTTTTTTGCAAGCTCACAAACAAGATTAACGCCAAGCGACATATTTGCGCTGAAAAAAACCGGAATTTTCTCGGACGCATCCTTTATAAGATTAATCTGAGCATCATTAAGACCTGTTGTTGAAATAACGGCAGGAATCGAATTCCTTACAGCATATTCAAGCAGACCTGCAAGTGCGCTCGGATTTGAAAAATCGATAATTACATCGGTTTTTTCTGTGATTTCGTTTGAAACATTGGCGGGGGAGGAAAAAACAGGATATCCGTTACGGCTTTCGGAGAAAACGTCAATTCCTGCGATTATTTCACAGTTATCTGTTTCAGCTACGCTTTTGGTAACGGCGTTGCCCATTTTTCCGTTGCATCCGCTTAATAAAATTCCTATCATTTTTAGTTACCTCATGATTAAACAAGACCGTGTTTTGCAAGTGTGTTTCTGAGAGCATCTCTTGCTGCATCAGTCATTCTGTAAAGGGGAAGTCTGCAATCACCGACATCCATGCCCATCATATTCATTGCTTCCTTAACGGGTATGGGGTTAACATCCATGAAAAGATCGTGGCAAAGGTCGATATACTCAAGCTGAAGCTTACGGCTTTCTTCGAAATTGCCTTCAAGGAATTTTGCGGGGATGTTATGAGCAACTTCGGGAAGAATGTTGGAAAGAACAGAGATTGAGCCCTTGCCGCCGAGTGACATAAGAGCTGTTACCTGATCATCATTACCCGAATAAACTGAAAAATCTTTGCCGCAGAGAGCAATTGTTCTTGCAACAGATGAAATATCACCGTTTGCTTCTTTTGTGCCGACGATTCTCTCGTGCTTTGAGAGCTCAAGATAGGTTTCGGGAGCGATGTTAACACCTGTTCTTGACGGAACATTGTAAAGAATGATGGGGACACTAACTCTATCAGCAATATAGTTGAAGTGCTGAATAAGACCTCTTTGTGAAGTTTTGTTATAATAAGGTGTAACGGAAAGGAGCGCATCAACACCTGCCTTTTCAGCTTCGTTTGAAAGCTTAACGGCATAGTTTGTGTCGTTGCTGCCTGTTCCTGCGATAACGGGGATTCTCTTGTTTACAACATCAACCGTGAATTTAATTGCATTTGAATGCTCTTCGTGGTCAAGAGTTGAGCCTTCGCCTGTTGTTCCGCAGATAATGATTGCATCTGTTTTGTTAGCAATCTGAAATTCAAGAAGCTCGGCAAGCTTATCATAATTAATCTTGTTATCCTTTGTGAACGGTGTAACAATAGCAACGCCTGCTCCGGTAAAAACAGTCTGCTTCATTGGTGGACTCCTTTCGTCAGTTGAACTTGGGGGTAATGTAGCCCTGTGCGCAAAGCTGTTCAGCCATGAGAACAGCGCCGCCTGCTGCGCCTCTCAGTGTATTGTGTGAAAGGCAAACAAATTTATAATCATACTGTGTATCTTCTCTCAGACGTCCGATTGAAACAGCCATGCCGTTTTCAAGATTTCTCTGGAGCTTTGTCTGAGGAAGGTTATCTTCTTCAAAATAGTTAAGGAACTGTTTGGG
>JBGVNA010000142.1:0-12011 GCA_045125175.1 Acutalibacteraceae bacterium | reverse complement strand
AGGCCGTAGCCTCTGAGCTTCTCAACGTTTGAGAAAACCTCTTTCGGTGTGCCGTCCATAACCATTCTGCCGCCGTCAATAACAACTACTCTGTCTGCCTGCACAGCCTCATCCATAAAGTGAGTAACAAGAACAACGGTTATACCCATTTCCTTATTAAGGCGTTTTACCGTCTGCATAACCTCTTCTCTGCCCTTGGGGTCAAGCATTGCCGTAGGCTCGTCAAGCACTATGCACTCGGTCTGCATGGCAATAACGCCTGCAATTGCAACTCTCTGCTTCTGACCGCCCGAAAGCTTATGCGGCTCTCTGTTGCGGAATTCATACATGTTGACGCATTTAAGAGCATCGTCAACTCTTTTACGGATTTCCGCAGGCTCAATGCCGAGATTTTCGGGGCCAAAGGCAACATCATCTTCAACGATTGTCGCAACAATCTGATTATCGGGATTTTGGAAAACCATGCCGACGATGCGGCGGATTTCATCTGCCTTTTCCTCGGTATCGGGAACAATACCTTTAACTGATACCGTGCCCTTGGTGGGTTCAAGGATAGCGTTGCAGAGCTTTGCAAGAGTGCTTTTGCCCGAGCCGTTATGACCGAGCACGGTAACGAATTCGCCCTTGTTAATTGCAAGACTGACATCGGTCAGTGCAGGGTATGCCTGTATCTGCACATCCTCATCATCCGCATCATATATAAATGTTACGTTGTCAAATTCAATAATCTTTTCGCTCATAATAAAAATCCTAAAATTATTTGTTAAGGCAATTCTCTGCCACAATCCGCACAAAAGTTATAATCGCCTTCAGCTTTTGACCCGCAGTAGGGGCAATACCTACCCTTGAGCTTATCCTGAACAGCTTCATTTCTTTTTTCACCGAAACGCTCATCCCACGGGTCGGGTTCTTCGTTTTCATCGGTTATATCATATTCGGAATAACGGTTTTTACCAGTTGCATTTCTAAAATTATAAACAACTTGGATAATGGCTATTACAACAAAAATTATTCCGAAAGGAGCCATAAACCATGCACCCATAGAAATTGCCATAACGGTCCAGAAAACGCCAAAAAGAGTGACGGCAATTCCAATTATTCCGCCCATAAATGACGGTCCTCTGCCGGGCTTTATGCTTTTCATTTTACTCCCTTACCTTTCCATATCGCGCTTGCGCCGCAGGGCAAAACTCTGCCGGGCTTTGACGAAACGGGAATACCGATTTCGTCGCTGCTTGTTGAGCCGCCGAACTGCTTTTGAACGGTTTCACCGAGAATATATTCCATAACGCTGGGCGAAAGACCCGTTGTATAAGAATTGATAAGCACCATCAATGAGTCCTCATAAAGAAGCTGTGAACAAAGCTCAACAAAGCCGTAAACTTCGTTTTCAAGCTTCCAGACCTCACCGCCGGGACCTCTGCCATATGAAGGCGGATCCATGATGATAATATCGTATTTATTTCCTCTTCTTATTTCACGCTGAACAAACTTTATGCAGTCATCAACAAGCCAGCGCACCGGAGCATCAGAAAGCCTGCTTGCCGCCGCATTTTCCTTCGCCCAGAGGGTCATACCCTTTGACGCATCAACATGAGTTACGCTTGCACCCGCTTTGAGCGCCACAACGGTTGCACCGCCTGTGTAAGCAAAAAGGTTGAGCACCTTGACGGGTCTGCCTGCATTTTTTATTATATCCGCAGTCATCTGCCAGTTAACAGCTTGTTCGGGAAAAAGTCCCGTATGCTTAAATCCCATTGTTTTGATGTTAAACTTAAGCTCATCAAGACCAATCTGCCACACATCGGGCATCTTTTTGCAAACTCTCCAGCTTCCGCCGCCCGTGTTTGAGCGGTTATATATTGCGTGGGGATTGAACCAGAGCGGATTTTCCTTAGGCGTTTTCCAGATAACCTGAGGATCGGGGCGAACAAGAATAATATCGCCCCATCTTTCAAGACGTTCGCCGTCGGAACAATCTATAAGCTCATAATCTATCCAATTATCTGCTTTTCTCATATCTTACACATCCAATCTCTGCTGACCGGGCATTGTCATACCAAGATGAGCATAGCCTGCAGGAGTTACCATTCTGCCTCGGGGGGTACGGCTGAGGAAGCCGACCTGCATCAGATACGGTTCATAAACATCCTCTATGGTAACGGCTTCTTCACCTATCGCCGCAGCAATGGTTTCAAGGCCTACAGGGCCGCCGTTATAATTCTTTATCATCGTTTTAAGTATAAGCCTGTCAATGGAATCAAGACCCAATGCGTCGATTTCCATTCTGTCAAGTGCAAGGGACGAGGCTTCTTTTGTGATTTCACCCTCACACATAACCTGAGCAAAATCTCTTGCTCGTTTAAGAAGTCTGTTTGCAATTCGGGGAGTACCTCTTGAACGCGAAGCAATTTCAAGCGCACCGTCGGGGTCAATATCAATGCCGAGAATACCTGCGCTTCGGTTAACAATACTCGAAAGCTGCTCGGGAGTGTAAAGCTCCAATCTGAGAATGACACCGAAACGGTCACGAAGCGGCGCACTGAGCTGACCTGCCCTTGTTGTTGCGCCTACAAGGGTAAACTTATGCAAATCAAGGCGGATTGAGCGTGCCGAAGGTCCTTTGCCGATAATAATATCGAGCACATTATCTTCCATTGCGGGGTAAAGCACTTCTTCAACCGCTCTTGAAAGTCGGTGAATTTCATCGATAAAAAGCACATCGCCCTCATTGAGGTTTGTGAGCAGAGCAGCCAAATCGCCCGGCTTTTCGATTGCGGGGCCGCTTGTTACCCTGAAATTAACACCCATCTCGTTGGCAATGATGCCTGCAAGCGTTGTTTTGCCGAGACCCGGAGGGCCATAGAGCAAAACATGGTCAAGAGGCTCATTTCTGCGGCGAGCCGCCTCAATATAGATTGAAAGATTTTCTTTAACCTTATCCTGGCCGATATATTCGCCGAGGACTTTGGGGCGAAGCGAAATTTCTATATCGTTATCTTCCGAGGAGGAAAATTCGGGAGCAACAATTCTGTTTTCAAAATCAAAATCCATAAATATCCTCCTTTATATGTTCTTTGCAAGCTGTTTGAGAGCCTGCTTAATCATTTCTTCCGTTGAAAGATTGCCGTCAAGCCTGCCAACTGCAATGCTTGCCTCTGACTTGCCGTAACCCAGCATAACAAGGGCGTTAACAGCATCCTCACCTGCATAGCTGACTGTAGCCTTTTGAGCAGCGGCAATATTGCCGAGGGTTTCTGAGCTTGTGGCAAAGATATCGAGCTTACCTTTAAGCTCCAGCACAACTCTCTGAGCAATTTTGGGACCTACACCCTGCGCGGCGGTTATCGCCTTAACGTCACCGCCCGCAACGCTGACAGCAAGCATATCGGGAGTGAGCTGCGAAAGAATCGCAAGCGCAGCTTTTGGACCAACACCCGAAACACTTGTAAGCATTTTAAAGCAATCAAGTTCGTTTTTATCGGCAAAACCGAAAAGATCAAGCGCATCCTCACGCACATTGAGGTGAGTATAAAGAGTCTGTACCTCGCCGGCGGGAGCGCATTTTCTGAGTGTGTTATTGGTTGTGAAAAGCCTGAATGCAACGCCGCCGCATTCAAGGGCAACACTGTTTTCATCCGAAAACACAACTGTACCTGTTAAGCTGTAGAACATAAAATTGCTCCTTTTAAAATTAATAACGTCTGTTAAGCTGTCCGATTAACGACCCTGCGCTGTGGCAGTGGCAGATAGCCATTGCAAGAGCATCGGCTGCATCGTCGGGCTTTGGAATTTTTTCAAGATTTAGCATAATCCTTGTCATTTCCTGCACCTGCTTTTTCTCTGCCCTGCCGTAACCGACAACGCTCTGCTTAACCTGAAGCGGTGTATATTCAAAAATCGGCATTTTTGCCTGCTGTGCCGCAAGCACAAGCACTCCCCTTGCCTGAGCAACATCAATAGCAGTTTTCTGGTTTGTGTTGAAAAACAGCTTTTCAATTGCCATGGCTTCGGGATGATAGCGGTCAATAAGTGCGCACGCACAGTTATATATACGTTCAAGCCTTTCATTGAACGGTGTGTGTGCCTCGGTGGTTATTGCCCCGAAATCAAGCACTCTGAAATGGTTGTTATTATATTCAATAACTCCGTAACCGACTATGGCATAGCCGGGGTCAATTCCCAAAACTATCATTTCTTATTTGACTCTCTTTCACGCACTACCATTCTTGTGGGCGTTCCTTCAAGACCGAAAATTTCTCTTATCTGGTTGTCAAGGTATCGCTGATAGCTGTAATGGAAAAGCTCTGCGTTATTGACGAAGCAAACAAATGTCGGCGGTCTTGTTGAAGCCTGGGTCATGTAGTAAATCTTAAGGCGCTTGCCCTTATCCGACGGGGGCTGAACCCTCGCCGTTGCATCTGCAAGAACATCGTTGAGCTTGCCCGTTGAAATACGCATTGCGTTCTGTGTATCAACAAACTTGATAAGCTCAAACAGACGGTCAAGCCTTATTTTTTCTTTTGCAGAAATAAAGATAATGGGTGCATATGACATAAAGGAAAAATCCTTCATGAGCTGCTTTCGCATACTGTCCATGGTTTTGCCGTCTTTTTCAACGGCATCCCACTTGTTAACGGCAATAATGCAGCCCTTGCCCATTTCGTGAGCAATACCCGCTACCTTTGAATCCTGCTCGGTAAAGCCCTCGGTTGCATCAATCATGATAACGCAGACCTGTGCTCTTTCAACCGCCATTCTCGCTCTGATTACGGAATATTTTTCTATCTGGTCATAAACACGGCTCTTGCGGCGAAGACCCGCAGTATCAATAAACACAAACTTGCCGTGTTCGTTTTCAACTATTGAATCCGTTGCATCTCTCGTTGTTCCCGCAATATCGGAAACAATCATTCTGTCCTCTCCGAGAACTGCATTGACAAGGGATGATTTGCCTGCGTTGGGTTTACCGATAACGGCAACCTTTATTGCATCCTTTTCATCTTCTTCCGCAGATTCATCGGGAAGATATCTGAGCACCTCGTCGAGCAAATCGCCCGTACCCATGCCGTGAACTGATGAAACGGGAATGGGGTCACCAAGGCCGAGATTATAGAATTCATAAAAATCAGCAGGAAGCTCACCCGGAGTGTCGCATTTGTTAACGCAAAGCACAACGGGTTTGCCGCTCTTCTGAAGCATCGCCGCAACCTCCGCATCCGTTGCAACAACACCCGAACGGATATCCGTAACAAGAATAATAACGTTTGCGCTGTCGATAGCAAGCTGAGCCTGTCTTCTCATCTGCTTAAGAATAACATCATCCGAATATGGCTCAATACCGCCCGTATCGATGAGCATAAAATGCCTGTTGAGCCATTCGCACTCGCCGTAGATTCTGTCCCTGGTAACACCGGGAGTATCATCAACTATTGAAAGCCTTGCACCCACAAGCTTATTGAAAAGCGTTGATTTGCCGACATTCGGTCTGCCGACTATCGCTACTACATTCGACATTTATATCCCTCCTAAAAGTGCGGCGAGCAAATCACCGCCGCTGCTGCCGTTTTGTTTAATCTTGGTTTTTAATTTATCGGAAAGCTCGTCAACCGTCATATCGTCAAGGAACATATCGCCCTCGCTTCTCAGGCAATTGGGAGGAATAATAAGCTCCTCACCCAAATCAAGCCCGCTGACAGCATCCGCAATATCTGCACCGCAAAGCAGACCCGAAACGGTTATCATGCTGCCCAAAAGCTTATTTTTAACCGATATAACCTGAATTGACAAGCCTTTTATTTTGGTTTCTGTATTTTTTGCAAGCTCCGAGATAAGCGGATAAGCTGCCTCGCCCGTTACAACGGTAATCCTGCGGTCAAGCTCGGTTACCTCGCATTCATTCAGAGCATCCTCAAACTCTGATTTGAGCAACGCCCACATTCCGACACCGTTTTCAAGCTGCGGGAAATCGTTATAGTATTCCGCATCGGGCATCTGCCTTTTGGCTTTGAGGTAGAATTCATCGGCCGCATACGCAATAACCGCTCCGTTTTCCTTGTTAAAACGGTCTATTGTGTCAATAACGTCCCCTGCCGTCTTTTCATTATACGGCTCAAGAGGATAAAGCCCCTGCCTGTGGTCGGAAAGCCCTACAGGCACTGCAGCTATGCTCTGCACAGCAGGGTAAAGCTTTGCAAGCTCATTAAGGCTGTATTCAAGCTCTGCGCCGTCGTTTATTCCGGGGCAAAGCACAAGCTGAGTGTTCAGGGCAATGCCTGCATCCGCAAAACGTTTAAGATATTTCAGCGATTCGCCGGCATGAGGATTTGCCATCATTTTAACACGCAATTCGGGGTTCATTGTCTGAACCGAAACATTAACGGGGCTGATATGCATTTTGATTATGCGCTCCGCCTCGCTGTCTGTAAGATTAGTAAGCGTTATATAGTTTCCGAAAAGAAATGATAACCTTGAATCATCATCCTTGAAATAAAGGCTTTTTCTTAATCCCTTCGGAAGCTGGTCTATAAAACAGAAAATACACTTGTTTTTGCAGCTTCTCTGCTTGTCCATAAGATAGGTTTCAAATTCAAGGCCGATATCCTCAAACTCATCCTTTCTGATAAGCACAAGCTTTGATTTGCCGTCTGCAGTTTCAAGAGAAAGCACCAGTTTTGCTTCATTGATATAAAAACGGTAATCAAGCACATCGTTGATTTCGTTGCCGTTGATGCTTATAAGCCTATCGCCTGCGTTTATTTTCTTTTTCTCGGCAATACTGCCCTTATCAATTCCGCTGATCATAACTGCCATACTTTCACCTGCCGACACTACTCGATTATAGTTTACAGTACAGTATAACATACTTTCATCAAAATTGATAGTAAATAATTTGTAAATATTAAACTTTTTTAAAATAATATCTATTGTAAAAGAGAATATTATGGGGTATAATTTATTATGTAAACATATGTCTAAAATTTTACAAAAGGAAAAAGGAAATTTTATGTTTGTTGATATTGCGAAAATAAAAATAAAGGCGGGCAACGGCGGCAACGGAGCAGTCAGCTTCCGCAGAGAAAAATATGTTGCTGCAGGCGGCCCCGACGGCGGTGACGGCGGCAAAGGCGGCAACATTGTTTTTCAGATTGACGATAACCTTGCCACACTTGCTGATTTCAGATATAAAAGAAAATACACTGCTCCCAACGGCGAAAACGGCAAGAGCGGCCACAAAAACGGCAAGGGTGGCGAGGACCTCATAATTAAAGTTCCGCGCGGAACAATAATAAGAGAGGTTGAAAGCGGCGCAGTTATGGCGGATATGTCGGGCAGCGAGCCTTTCATTGCGGCAAAGGGCGGCAGAGGCGGCTGGGGCAACCCCCACTTTGCAACCCCCACAAGGCAGGTTCCCCGATTTGCAAAAAACGGCACTCCCGGTGAAGAATGGGAGATCAGCCTTGAGCTCAAGCTTCTTGCAGACGTAGGTCTGCTCGGCTTCCCCAACGTCGGCAAATCAACCCTTGTTTCGGTTGTAAGCCAGGCAAAACCCATTATTGCAAATTATCATTTCACAACCATCACACCCGTTTTGGGTGTTGTTTCACTGGGTGAAGGCAGCTCATTCGTCATGGCTGATATCCCCGGTCTTATTGAGGGCGCAGGCGACGGAGTAGGCTTAGGTCATGAATTCCTGCGCCATGTTGACCGCTGCAGACTGCTCGTTCACATCGTTGACGCCGCAGGCAGCGAGGGCAGAGACCCCATTGAAGATTTTGAAATAATCAACAAAGAGCTTGAAAAATTTGACCCTGAGCTTGCCAAGCGTCCTCAGATTGTTGTTGCAAATAAAATTGACCTTGCAGAAGATGAGCAGCTTGAAAGACTTGAAAAATATTTCACCGAAAAGGGCTACGAATATCACACAATGTGCGCTCCTATCCTTGAAGGCACAAACGAGCTTATAAGCGCTGTCTGGAACAAGCTTCAGACTCTGCCGCCCATCAAACAGTATGAGGCAGAGGAAATTCCCGTTGAGCTGTTTGAAAAGCAGGTTGACAAGGGCTTTACAATACATGTTGAAGATGATATCTATTTTGTTGAAGCACCGTGGCTTCTCAAAATCCTTCAGCGCACCGACCTTGACGACTATGAATCCCTGCAATATTTCCAGAGAATTCTTATTTCAAGCGGCATAATAGATGCCTTGCGTGAAAGAGGCATAAATGAAGGCGACACCGTTTCAATTTATGACCTCGAATTTGATTTTGTAAACTGATTGCGAGGTATATTTTTGAATTCATTAATTGAAAAAACAGCCGATGTTTCGGCTTTAAGTCCATTGACTCTGGCATTTGTGGGCGACACGGTTTTTGATTTGCTCACAAGAAGCGAGCTTGTAACCGAGGCAAACAGACCCGTCAATGACCTTCATAAAATGGCAAGCAAACAGGTCTGCGCCGCAGCGCAGGCAGAAAGCATAAAAAAAATCATGCCGATGCTGACCGAAAATGAAATCGCAGTTTTTAAACGCGGCAGAAACGCTCATACGGGCGGTATACCGAAGCACGCTTCAAGTGCCGATTATCACTATGCAACAGGTCTTGAAAGCCTCTTCGGCTGGCTTTATCTCAAGGGAGAAAACGAAAGAATAAAAGAGCTTTACGGTGCAATGCGCCGTAACGATGACGGAGAGAATGTTTTATGAATAAAAACAAGGCAACGGAATTGCTGAAAAACAACGGAATATGGCTTATCGGCTGCGTTCTTTATTCAATCGGTGTTAACAGCTTTTCTGTTCCGAACGACATTGCACAGAGCGGAATCACGGGCGTTGCGGTTATTCTTAACCATCTTTTTGATTTCCCTGTAGGAACGGTAAATCTTGTTCTTAATATTCCCCTGCTTATCCTCATGTGGATATATCTCGGAAAAAAGCTGGTTGCCAGAACTCTCTGGGTTACCATTGTTCTGTCAACTGCACTTGATGTGCTTGCACTTTTCATGCCTGCATATACAGGCGACAAATTTCTCGCCGCCATATTCTGCGGACTTTTTCAGGGTGCAGGTCTGGGCATGATAATGATAACGGGCGCAACAAGCGGAGGCACCGATATTGTTGCAAGGCTTGTTCATAAAAGATTTCCTCACATCACGGTCGGCAATGTTGTTCTTGCGGCGGACGCTCTTGTTGTTACTGCAGGCATGCTGGTTTTCAAAAGCATCGAGAGCGGTCTTTACGCAATCGTTATTATATACGTAAGCACAAAAGTTATTGACGCCATGATTTATGGCACAGGCAACGGCAAAATGCTGATGATTGTTACCGAAAAAGCAGACGAGGTTTCAAAAGCAATTGTGTCATCATCACCAAGAGGCGTTTCAATTATTCCTGCAAAGGGTGCATATACGGGTAACGATAAGAATGTTCTTCTCTGTGTTGCAAGAAAACATGAAATTTCAGGCATTCTGAAAACGGTTGAATCCGTTGACGATAAAACTTTTATAATTATCAGCGAAGCCAATGAAATTCTCGGCAAGGGCTTCGGCAAAACCATATAAAGGAGATTTGTTTATGAAAAAATTCGTTTCACTTTTTATTTCGTTCGCAATGTTCTTTTGCCTTGCAGCATGCACACCCGTCAGTGAAAACAGCATTGAGCCCGCCGCATACCGCATGGAGGATATGCAGTTTCCAAGGCTTATGCTCAGAGAAGATAATTCGTTTTCACTCGTCTACGCTGCCGATGCAACACGCTTAACCAAAGGAACATATTCAGTTGAAAACAAGGTGCTCAAGCTTGTTGCCGAAGACGGCTCGGAATATTGCTTTGATGTCAAAAGAGACTCTATCGTTTACAACGGCAATATATCCGATGCATTTGTTAAAATGTATAAAAATGAGCCCGAAATTCCCGACGGAACAGTGTTTGAGCTGTGGCGCACTTTTGAATAAAATCTTGACAACATAAGCATGCGTGTTATATAATATCACAGTTAAAATACTTAAAAGAGAGGTTTTATAAATGTCAGGCCATTCAAAATGGAGCACGATTAAGCGCAAAAAAGAAAAAACCGATAATCAGAGAGCTAAAATTTTCACCAAGATAGGCAGAGAGATTGCAGTTGTTGTCCGCGAAGGCGGTCCCGACCCCGCATCAAACTCAAAGCTCAAGGATGTTATCGCAAAAGCTAAGGCAAACAACGTGCCCAACGATAATATTGAAAGAATCATCAAGAAGGCTGCGGGCGAAACAGGCGGCGCAGACTACGAAGAAATCGTATACGAAGGCTACGGCCCTTCAGGCGTTGCAGTTATCGTTGAAGCACTTACAGATAACCGTAACAGAACAGCAGGCGATGTTCGCCATTATTTTGATAAATACGGCGGAAACATGGGTCAGAGCGGCTGCGTTTCATTCATGTTTTCAAAGCAAGGCGTTATCGTTATTGAGCAGGAGGGCGTTGACGAGGATAAGCTCATGGAAGATGCCCTTGAAGCAGGCGCAACCGATTTCATAACTGATGAAGGAGTTTTTGAAATCAGAACCGAACCCAACGATTGCGGCGCAGTCAGAGAAGACCTTGAAGCAAAAGGCTATGCTTTTGTTTCAGCCGAGGTTGAATATGTTCCCTCAACATACACAGCACTTACAAATCCCGATGATATCAAAAATATGGCAAAAATGCTTGAAATGTTTGAAGATAACGATGATGTTCAGGCTGTTTGGCATAACTGGGAAAACGCTGACGACGCCGAATAATATCAAATTAAATTTTATAAAAGTAAAAGCAGTCCCGCTGATGCGAGACTGCTTTTTATATTACTTCAAAACTTATTTTAATATAATAAATATCCTGTATTTGTAAAAATAATACTCCACAAGCTGCTGTATGTTACTGATTTGATGAAACAGACAGCAAAAAACATCCATATAATCAACAGAATAATCGAGATGCCTGCTTTGTTTTTAAAGAAATTCACTATATAACCTGCGGCTTTTTCCCCAGAACCGTTGTCTTTGATGTATAATGCAATAATACTAAGCGGCATAATAAGATTCACCATCGTAAAGCTCGCTAAATGATTGAAAGCAAACACACCGACAAGCATAACCGAATATACAAGCAAAATCAGAACTGTGACACAGGCTTTTAATATTTTGCTGCAATCTTTAATTTGCATATACTTATAAAGGAAAACAAAGCCGATAATAAGAAACGGAGCATACATCACCGCAAACTCCCATGCAGGCATTGTTGTTATAAATGCAGCGCTGTAAAAAGGATTAGAAAAATAAAACGGATCAACCGAATTAAGATACGGCAAAATTTGCTCATTTATCATGCTTGCCGCTACAGAAAGCAGCAAAACCAAAACACAGGTAAATATCAGCTTAGCATTCCCTTTTTCGCCGGATCTGAAACTGTATAAAACATATACAAGTAACATTAAAGGCACATAGCTGAAAAGTGACGCCGGCATAATCAAAGTCGATACAACTGAGAAAACAGCCATGGCCAAGGTCATTTTAACCGTTGATTTTTCATGTGTTATCAAGAAAATCACACAGATTTCCAACGCAAGCACAATCATAGCAGCCGGATTATAGAAGGCGTAAAAAAATGCGGGATCCAAAAAAATCAGTAATAAAGGAAAAGCCGAGAATTCATTGCCTGAACTTGAGAGCTTTTTAATTGCCAAAGAAAGTGCAAGGCTGAATAAAACAATACTTACAAGTGTGACAAACGATTTGAAAGAAAAATCAATTCTGCGAGTTCCTGCATATATCCCCAAAGCATATTCGGGTACAGAAAGAGCTATTCTTATAAATATTATCAAGAAATATATAATTGGGTTTATTTTTTTTATAGAGGCTTTTGTCATAATTCAAGCTCCCTGTTTTTTATTATACGATAACAAAAGATGCGAAATAAAACAACATATTGACTGCAATTATAATATGATTGCGTAAAAAGTCACACGCATTTCTGATTACAGTCATCACAGT
>JBGVNA010000141.1:0-16916 GCA_045125175.1 Acutalibacteraceae bacterium | reverse complement strand
ATAATTCACCACACCCTCTTTTACTGTAAAAACAAAAAATGCCGCTTTTTTGTCGGTAACTGTCGGTAAAACAACCGAAAATCATCAAAAAAAGAGGCAAATTCAAGCATTTTATTCTCAGAGAGAAAATTCTGAATTCTTGACAGAAATACAGCAAAAGCCCTGAAACCGTTGATATATCAACGATTTCAGGGCTTCGTCTTGTGTTTACAACTTGTTTTTGTCAAAATAAAATGATTAAAAAAAATGAAAATCGATATTTTAATGCAATTAAATAACCAATTGCATTATTGAGGATTTAGATAGGTATTGCGTATAAAAAAGTTTATTCTGTTTCACATATTAATAACTGTTTTGAAGTTATTAATTAATTTTTTCATCGCTCATTTAGCATTGATAAATGAGTGATAAAACACATTCTCAAATACTTATTAACATAAAAAACGCACTTTAAGCAGTGCGTTTTTTCAATGTATTATTTACGTTTGAGGCAACTCGCCATACACCATTATTAAAATGATGTATTTTCAAAAACTTTTGACTTAATTAAATCAATTGCGCCTCTTATCCATTTCGCAGCACCGGTAAGGCGGTAGCCTTTGAAACCTGAGTCAACGAGAATTACATTTATTTCATCATCGGTAATATCGAGATTTATGAGCTTAGAAAAATCAACACCTTCATTAGCTATATCGCAGATATAATCGTAATATGTGCCGGAATACCCAAAGTTCGTTGCGTACATTTCAATGTTCTCAACCGCAGCTTCGACTGTTTCTTCTGTATCCTCATAGAAAAGACTACGTCCGTTATCGTAAAGCGGATAGAAGCTTTCGCCTTCAGATGTAACCTTAACCGCCATATTTGATAGATGTCGGTCATCCTGCCTTGTGATGAAATCCAGCAGAATCATACGGATGAAATCATCCTTGTATTGCGGTCTGACTGTAAGTAGGTTTTCATATTCATTATCTGAACGGGCTCCATCAAAAAGTCTGCGAAAGTGCACGATATATTCATTCGAGAAATCATAAAGGAATTCTGAAAAGATTGTATTCTTATCGTGAATATACACGGGACAGCAAGGCACACCGATCTTTTCTGCAAGCTTATATACGGCAATCTCGGATTCAACATCGGTCACAAGCGGACTGATTCTCTGTTTATATATTCCGTATCTGTCATCCATTACGCCGTATCGTTTTATATTATAACCTTCGGGAGTGTCAACACTGTCACCGACAAGGTCAATTTTCTGCAAAAAGACAGATTCAAACACCTCAGTCATTATCTCGTCAAGAGTTTCGTCCTCACTGTGAGCTATCCAGAGCAAATCTTTAGGATGAATACCTCTTGTAACCTTGGCGATTCTCAAAACATCATATGCAGAAAGTCCACATCTGAACAGAATTTTCTCAATATCACGTCTGTCACGGCTCACAACTCGTTCAGAAAGAAAGCTTACAAACTGCTCATGACTCCAATCGCTCTGACCGTGAGTATAGAGCTTTACAACCTCGTTATATTTAGGATTAATGAAATGAACATTGTATGCAGAATCAATAAGACCGATTGTATCGTTACCCCATTTAAGGTAATACTCTGACTGGCCGACGGGATTCTTCATTCTTCCGTCAGTCGGTTTTTTAGCATCAACAGGGATTCTGTAGGTCTTGCCAACAAGCACAGCGCCTTCGATTTTCCCTTCCTTGCAAAGAGTGCGTACACGTCTGTCGCTTATATTCCATTTTTCTGCCGCTTTGGAAGTAGTCATAAAGTCCATATTATCGCCTCCGATTGTAGTATAACATATTATCGGAATAATATCAATAGCATTATTCCGATAATACATTCAGATACAAAAAATGAATTGATTGTTATTTTTTTGCTTGAACTTTTCGGATATATAAAAGCGGCAAGGATTTCTCACTGCCGCCGTCTTATTTGGATTACTCAACATTTATGTCATTAATTTTCAATTTTTCTATCAGCTCATAAAGGCATTTATCATATTGCTTTTGATCAATAGCGTGACGTTCTAAGAAGAGATCCAACATATTCTTTTGTCTTAAATATAATTGCTTTTTCTTTTCTTCGGGTGACATTTTCGCCCATTCATCATATTCTGTTAACTTATCTTTCATCTGTTATCTTCATAAAACCATAGGCTCATTAAGTCATAAAAATCTTGCCCAGATTTACAGCATCGTTTCAATCAATTCCTTCGAACCCTTCTCACTCAAATATTTAGGTGCGATATCAAAAGCCGTCATACAACCGCTTTCGCCTTTTTCATACAATCTCCACGCTGCTCTTGCATACGCCGTGAGGACGGAAGCGGTAAACTCAGGATTTGAGTCCAGCTTCAAACTGTATTCGATAATGTGCTGATTCTCGCCTTTCATACCGGTTCTTCCACTTCGAATGACAAAGCCGCCATGAGGGATACCGCTATGATTTCTTCTCATCTCCTCTTCGGTTATAAAGTGAACCGTTGTATTGTAATCTGCAAAATAGTTCGGCATCGTTACAATTTCGTTTTCGATTTCTGTCAAATCAGCGCCTTCCTCAGCCACAACAAAGCACTCTCTTATGTGCTTTTCTCTTGTAGATAATTCAGGGCCTTCTCCACTCCGTACTGATTGTAATGCATCTTCCACAGGAATTGTGTATTGTTTTGCATCAAGGACACCCTGAATTCTTCGAATAGCATCAGAATGTCCTTGGCTTACACCTTTTCCCCAGAATGTATAGTCCTTCCCGTTTGGTAGGATTGCCGATGCATACATTCTGTTAATCGAAAACATGCCAGGATCCCAACCGACAGAAATAACAGCAACCTTTTCAGAGCTCATTGCTGCTTGGTTTACATTTTCAAAATGCTCCGCAATTTTTGCGTGTGTATCAAAGCTATCGACAACATTAAAGTGTTTTGCTAATTCAGGTGTTTGTCTCGGAAGATCTGTAGCGCTTCCGCTGCAAATGATCATCACGTCAATTTTGTCCGTCCATTCCAAAACGCTATCGGCTCTGACAATCGGAACACCAACAGAATTTGTTTTTATTGTCGAAGGATCCCGTCGTGTAAATATAGCGACGAGTTCCATATCACTTGCCGCATTTACAGCAAGCTCCACTCCTTTTGCAAGATTTCCATATCCATAAATACCAATTCGAATCATATTATTTCCTTTCTCATCATTCTTCGCCTGTCCAACAATAAGTGCAAATCTTATCACGCTCAAGACCAATTGCCTCAAGAATTCCATCTAAGCTCTGATAGCCGAGAGAATCAAACCCCATTTCTTCACAAATGGTTTGAAGTAAACACTTTCCACGTTCTGTGCTTGCATCAGAGTATTCTGCGATATGAGCCTTTCCTTCTTCTCCTTCTTTTTGCTGTATTATTCTTCGGGCAATCAATTCCATCTCCGAATTGCTTCGAGAAAAATTCAAATATTTGCAAGAGAACATTATCGGAGGACAAGCAGAACGCATATGAACCTCTTTTGCTCCGGATTGATACAGGAAATCTACTGTTTCACGTAGCTGTGTTCCACGAACGATGGAATCATCGACCAAAAGCAATTTCTTTCCATTTATTCGCTCGGGAACGGGAATCTGTTTCATTTCCGCAATTAGATTTCGCATTTCTTGGTTGGAGGGCGTGAACGAACGTGCCCAAGTCGGTGTATATTTTATAAAGGGGCGAGCAAAAGGCTTCTGAGACATATTGGAATAACCTATTGCATGTGGTACACCCGAGTCCGGAACTCCTGCAACGTAATCCACGTCGGGAATTCCATTCTGTAAAGCTTCATCACGCGCCATAATTTCTCCGTTTTTACAACGCATAACCTCCACATTGACTCCTTCATAGTTGGAGTTGGGATACCCGTAGTACGTCCACATAAACGCGCAAATCTTCATCTTCTCTCCGGGCTTTGATAACTGTTCAATTCCGTCAGCAGCAATTTTTACGATTTCTCCGGGACCGAGATTATAATACATACTGTATCCAAGCTTTTGAAATGCAAAGGATTCAATACACGCACAATATCCCGTTTCTTTTTTTCCTATTTCAACAGGAAGTCTACCAACCTTATCACGAGCAACGATAAGACAATCAGGCTTCATTAATAGGATCGTACACGACCCATCGATTACCTCCCTCGCATAGCGAATACCATCGACAATATTATCACACTGATTGATTAAACCGGCGATCAATTCCGTAGAATTAACCTTTCCGGAGGACATTGCCATAAACTGATGACCTACACCGGAGAAGGTCTTTTCCACCAATTCTTCTGCATTGTTGATAATCCCAACAGTCGCAATTGCAAAAAGTCCAAGATGACTGCGTACCAACAGTGGCTGGGGATCGGAATCTGAGATACATCCAATGCCGACTGTTCCGCTCATTTTCTCCAAGTCACCCTCAAATTTTGTACGAAACGGTGTACTCTCGATGCTATGAATCTGACGCTGATAACCCTTGTCCGTGTCATAAAAGATCATTCCGCCTCGCTTAGTCCCTAAATGAGAATGATAGTCTGTGCCAAAGAATACGTCATATTTACAGTTTTCTGTTGATATTGCTCCAAAAAATCCACCCATATAAACACGTTCCTTTCTTGAAAATAATAACGCAGGGGTGGCATGACCTCCCCTGCGTTTAAGGCGATTAAGCGAAGAACAGCTTGTTGAGCGTCATAGGATCAATATATTCGCCGTCCTTATAAACACGCATATTTCCGGAGGCGATCTCGTCAATCAACATCACATTACCCTGTGCATCATAACCGAATTCAAATTTAATATCATAAAGGTCAAGGCCTTTTGCTTTCAAATCGTCAGCAACAATCTTTGTAATAGCCTGAGTTTGAGCCTTGAGAGAGTCGTACTGCTCGGCAGTCATAACGCCCAAGTCTACAAGACCATCTTTCGTAACAAGAGGATCCCCCTTGGCATCATTCTTAAATGTGGTTTCAACATAAGCAGGAAGATCTTGCCCCTCAGTGCAATAATCGGAGTAGCGGCGATAGAAGGATCCGACTGCTTTATAACGGCAAATAACTTCTAAACCCTTACCAAACACTTTTGCAGGAAGAACCTCCATCGTGGTATCGTCAAGGTTTGCAGAAACATAGTGTGTGCGAATACCCGCAGAATTGATTCTCTCAAAGAAATAGATGGACATACGCAGGTTCACGTCGCCAACACCTTCAATGGTCAAGCCAACGCTGTTCTCACCCGGATCAAATACACCGTCCTTGCCGGTGCAATCATCCTTAAAGAGTAACAGACAGTTACCGTTAGGGAGTTCATAAACATTTTTGGTTTTTCCTGTGTATAAAAGTTTTAAATTATCCATTTTAAATACCTCTTTCTTCATTCAAGCAGCGACATAACCACCTGTTATTTTTATACAAATTGTTTTTAACCTAAATCAGGCATCAATAGTAGAAATGGTCAGAGTTGTTTCTTCCAGAACATCAAGAAGAACCTTTACGGTATCGAGTGCAGTAAATATTGTTACATTGTTTTCGATTGAGTAACGGCGAATCTGATGACCATCGTTGTTTTCTTCGTGTGCATTAAGGTCTTTTGTATTGATAACATAAGCGATATGACCCTGACGAAGTGCTTCCGGAATCTCTGTGCTTCCTTCACTGATTTTACCGAGAACGTGAGTTCTTATGCCGTGTTCTTTAAGGAACTGAGCCGTTCCTTTAGTTGCCTGTATATTGAAACCGAGCTTATAGAAACGGCGGATAAGAGGAAGTGTTTCTTCTTTATCCTTATCTGCAACTGTTACAAAAACAGTACCATAGTTCTGAAGGTGCATACCTGAAGCCTGAAGAGCTTTGTAAAGAGCTCTGTTTAATTTATCGTCATAACCTATTGCTTCACCTGTGGATTTCATTTCGGGTGAAAGATAAGCATCAAGTCCACGGATTTTATTGAATGAGAAAACAGGAACCTTTACATACCAGCGTTTCTTTTCTTCAGCATAAATATCAAAGATACCCTGCTCCTTAAGGCTCTTGCCCATAATAACCTCTGTTGCAATATCTGCAAGAGAGTAGCCTGTTGCTTTTGAAAGGAAAGGAACTGTTCTTGAAGAACGGGGGTTAACCTCGATAATATAAACATCTTCTTTTTTGTCAACAATGAACTGAATGTTGTAAAGACCTACGATGCCTATGCCAAGGCCGAGTTTCTTCGCATACTGAAGAATTATTCCTTTAACCTTATCAGAAATGCTGAATGAAGGATAAACACTTATGGAGTCACCGGAGTGAATACCTGTCTTTTCAACAAGCTCCATAATACCGGGAACGAAAACATCTCTGCCGTCGCAGATAGCGTCTACCTCAACCTCTTTACCATAAATGTATTTATCAACAAGAACGGGCTTGTCCTCATCAATTTCAACAGCTGTTCTGAGATAATGACGAAGCTGTTCTTCGTTTGCAACAATCTGCATTGCACGTCCGCCAAGTACGAATGAAGGACGAACAAGAACAGGATAACCGATTTCAGCCGCAGCTGCGATACCGTCTTCAAGATTTGTAACAGCCTTACCTTTTGCACGAGGAATATTTAATTCATTAAGAAGATTTTCAAATGCATTACGGTCTTCTGCACGGTCAATAGCTGCACAATCAGTGCCAATAATTTTTACACCACGGTCGTGAAGAGGCTGTGCAAGATTGATAGCTGTCTGACCACCCAGAGATGCGATAACACCTTCAGGCTTTTCAAACTCAACAATGTTCATAACATCTTCAGCTGTAAGAGGTTCGAAGTAAAGTTTGTCCGCAGTTGTATAGTCAGTAGAAACAGTTTCGGGGTTATTGTTAATGATGATAGCCTCGTAACCTGCATTTTTAATAGTCATAACAGCGTGAACGGTTGAATAGTCAAATTCAACACCCTGACCGATACGGATAGGACCTGCACCGAGAACAATAATTTTTTTCTTGTCAGTAAGGCGGGAAGCATTCTCACCTGTATATGAAGAATAGAAGTAAGGAATATATGCATTTGTGTGGCAAGTATCAACCATCTTGAATGCGGGGAAGAGGTTCATTTCCTTACGCATATTGTAAACATCAAGCTCATTACAGTTCCAGAGACGAGCAATATATTTATCACTGAAGCCCATCTTCTTAGCAGCAGTAAAAGTTTCAGCACCCGTATTAACACGAAGTTTTTCTTCCATGTCAATAATGTTTTTGATTGCTTCAAGGAAGTAAGGAGTAATCATTGTTACTTCGTGAATTTTTTCAAGAGAAACACCGTGATAGATAAGTTCTGCAATAGCGAAGATATTATCAGAACGGAACTCTGAAATATAATCAAGAAGTTCTTCAATGCTCATATTGTCGAACTTTGAAAGGTACATATGGTTAGCACCGATTTCAAGAGAACGGATACCTTTAAGAAGAGCTTCTTCAAGGTTGGAACCGATACCCATAACTTCACCTGTAGCCTTCATCTGAGTACCGAGCTTATTAGTAGCAGAAGTAAATTTATCAAAGGGGAAACGTGGCAATTTAGCAATAACATAGTCGAGCTTAGGCTCGAAAGCTGCGTTAGTGTTAGCAATCTGAATGTCTTCAAGAGCCATACCTACAGCAATTTTTGCAGTAACACGGGCAATAGGATAACCTGAAGCCTTTGATGCCAGTGCAGAAGAACGTGAAACTCTGGGATTAACCTCGATAAGGTAATATTCAGAAGTATGAGGATTAAGAGCAAACTGAACATTACAGCCGCCTTCAATCTTAAGTTCTTTGATGAGTTTGATAGCTGAATCGTTGAGCATCTTCTCATCTTCTTTACTGAGAGTCATGATAGGCGCAACAACGCAAGAGTCACCTGTATGAACACCAACGGGGTCAATGTTTTCCATACCGCAGATGGTGATAGCGTGGTCATTGGAGTCACGCATAACCTCAAATTCTATTTCTTTATAACCCTTAACACTCTTTTCAATAAGAGCCTGATGAACGGGAGAAAGCTTGAATGCGTTTGTACCGATTTCAATAAGCTCCTCTTCATTGTAAGCAAAACCGCCGCCTGTACCACCAAGAGTGAAAGCAGGACGAACAACAACGGGATAACCGATACGGCTTGCTGCCGCCTTTGCTTCCTCTAATGAGTAGGTGATTTCTGAAGGAATAACAGGTTCACCGATAGATTCACAAAGTTCTTTAAACATTTCACGGTCTTCCGCACGTTCAATAGATGCGCTTGAAGTACCGAGAAGCTGAACATCACATTCATTAAGAACACCTTTTTTCTCAAGCTGCATTGCAAGGTTAAGTCCGGTCTGACCGCCGATACCGGGGATGATAGCATCAGGACGCTCGTGACGGATAATCTTAGCCACATATTCAAGAGTAAGAGGCTCCATATAAACCTTATCAGCGATAATAGTGTCAGTCATAATTGTTGCAGGGTTTGAGTTAACGAGAACAACCTCGTAACCCTCTTCTTTGAGTGCAAGACAAGCCTGAGTCCCTGCATAGTCAAACTCAGCAGCCTGACCTATAACTATAGGACCTGAGCCTATAATCAAAACCTTTTTAACATCTGTTCTCTTTGCCATATAAATTTCCTCTATTCGAATTCTATGGTTCCAACCGGTTTGGGTGTGACATCAACCATTACACGGTTGATACCTTCTACTTCGTGAGTAATACGGTCGGTTATATGATGAATCAGCGAATAAGGAATTTCTTCAATGGTAGCGCTCATAGCATCAGTCGTATTAACCGCACGAATTATAGCAGCCCATCCTTCGTAACGCTTGCCATCTTTTACACCGACACTCTTAAAATCGGGAACGGCGATAAAATATTGCCATACCCTTCCTGCCAAACCGTTCTTATCAAATTCTTCACGCAGAATCGCATCGGATTCACGGAGAGCGTGAAGTCTGTCACGGGTAATAGCACCAAGGCAACGAACGCCAAGTCCGGGACCGGGAAACGGCTGACGGTAGACCATATCGTGAGGAAGACCGAGTGCTTCTCCGACCACACGAACCTCATCCTTGAAGAGCAATTTTACAGGCTCGACAAGCTCGAACTGCATATCCTTTGGAAGACCGCCAACGTTGTGATGTGCCTTAACACCATCGCTTTCCAAAATATCGGGATAGATGGTGCCTTGCGCAAGGAAGGATATGCCTTCCATTTTGGAGGCTTCCTCATCAAACACCTTGACAAACTCACCGCCGATGATCTTGCGCTTCTTTTCAGGTTCGCTGACACCCGCAAGCAGATCAAGGAAGCGGTCGGTGGCATCAACATAGATTAGGTTTGCACCCAATTCTCTGCCAAACACCTCAATAACCTGTTCAGACTCGCCTTTGCGCATAAGTCCGTGGTTGACGTGAACACAGGTGAGCTGCTTACCGATTGCCTTAATGAGCAATGCGGCTACTACAGAAGAATCTACGCCGCCGGAAAGGGCAAGCAATACCTTCTTATCGCCGACCTGTTCTCTGATTTCTTTTACTTGTTCTTCTATAAACGCTTCAGCAAGCGCTTTTGTTGTAATACGCTCCATATTTTCGGGACGAACTGTTTTCTCCATGTTTGTTTCTCCTTATTCGTTGGTATAGTTATCAAAATAACCTTGGATATATACGATCGGAGTACCCTTGTCACCGGAGCCGGATGTCAAATCACAAAGGGAGCCGATCAAGTCAGTCAGACGTCGCGGTGTGGTTCCCTGAGATACCATATTACCCACAAGAGAGGACCCGTCCTTCTGTTGAATCTTACTCTTGATAGCTTCCTGCAATTCCTTACCCGAAAGAGCAGAGAAATCATTGTCGGCCAAATATTTCAGCTTTAATTCATTAGGCGTGCCTTCCAGACCAGGCGTGTATGCAGGAGATACAACCGGGTCAGCAAGTTCCCAGATCTTGCCGACGGGATCCTTAAATGCACCGTCACCGTATACCATAACCTCAATATGCTTACCGGTAATTTCAAGAAGCTTTGCCTGAATATCCTCGACCATCTTCTGACATTCTTCTCTGGGGAACAGCTTTACAGTATCCTCTGTCGCCTTATTGGAACCAAGCAGACCGTAGCGAGCATTATAGCCACTACCGTCAACAGACTCGGTCATAATTTCATCCAACCCGTAAACCTTTTCAGCCCCCGCAGCTTTCAGTAAACGCTTAGTGCGAGCACGGCTGTGAATATCACAATTGAGAACATTCTTTGTGTAGTTTAGTATTGCTCGGCAGTCGTTGGCAAAGATAACCTCTACCTCTGCACCGCACTCACGAACCAAATTGGAATAATATTCTACGTAATCAACACCCGTGAAGGTGTGTTTTGGATATCCAAACAAGCTCCTCCACTCATTCTCGGTCAACACATCGGTATAAGGGTTAATGCCTTTTTCATCAAGCAAATCTATATCAACAAGATGATTTCCCACCTCATCAGACGGGTAGCTGAGCATCAAAACAACCTTTTTGCAGCCTTTGGCAATACCGCGCAAACAAATTGCAAAGCGGTTTCTGCTGAGAATCGGAAAGATAACACCAACAGTTTCTCCTCCAAACTTATTTCGTACATCTGTTGCTATATTGTCCACGCTTGCATAGTTGCCCTGTGCACGAGCCACAATCGCCTCAGTCATACAGACAACATCCCGATCTCTCGGAATAAGTCCTTCCACGCTCATTGCTTCAACAACGGAACCTGTTACTATTTCTGCCAGATTGTCACCCTGACGGATAATCGGTGCACGGAGTCCCATTGAAACTGTTCCATATACTCTGCTCATAATTTATCCTCCAACTGTTGACTAATTCTTCTGGTACTATTATAATGCAAACATATCCATAAGTAAAATAGATAAAACTTACAACAGTCATAAGGTGAGCTTATATGAAAACAAAACTTGATTATTACCGCATTTTTTATGAAACCGCACGTTACAGTTCATTTTCCACCGCAGCTGGGCGCTTATATATTTCACAGTCAGCCATTTCTCAATGCATACATCAGCTCGAAGATGACCTGAATGTTCAGCTCTTTGTAAGAACAAGAAAAGGTGTATCACTCACAAACGAAGGGAAAATTCTTTTTTTGAAGGTTGAAAATGCAATCAACTCGATAGAACAGGGCGAAAGCCAGCTTGAAAGACTTCGCCATCTTGAAGCGGGCGAGCTTCGAATTGCTGCAGGCGATACGATCACAACGCACTTTCTTTTGAAGCATCTTGAGGATTTCCATGCTACGTATCCCGATATCAGAATTGAAATGGCAAACTCCTATTCCTCCCAGATGCTCACGCTTGTGAAAGAAGGAAAGGCAGATCTTGCCTTTGTCAATATGCCAATGGAGGACGAGGAGCTTACCTTTGAAGAATGCCTTGAAATCAACGATATTTTCGTCTGCGGTCCTGATTTCGAGAATAAGGCATCTTATTCATGGGAAGAAGTAGCGGGGTTGCCGTTGATCCTTATTGAAAAAAACGCATCATCACGGCACTTTCTTGAAAAGAACTTCAACGAAAAGAACATATCTTTAAATCCGCAAATTGAGGTAGCAGTACACGATTTGCTGATTCGTTTTGCTTCTATTCATCTTGGTATTTCGTGCGTTGTTGAACAATTTGCAAGCGAGGAGTTGGAAAAAGGTATCATCAAGAGAATCCCGCTTGACCCGCCGTTACCGAAACGAAGCATCGGCTGTGCTTACCTAAAAAACGCACCGCTTTCCTATGCTGCAAAAGCATTTTTAGATTCAATTAATTAAATTACAATAGAACTTCAAATGAGAAGGCACCGCATTTTCAGCGGTGCCTTCTCATTTGTGTATACAGTATTATTTCAAATAGAGCGCTATACGGAAAGTAACATTGGGATGGCGGTTGCTTCCCGGTAACGGATCGCGGAGCGCCGCCGGATAGGACGAGCCGGGACAGGCACCGCCCATCAAATTGTATCCACCGCCACGCATAACATAATGTCCTGAACCGTAGCGTTCTTGCGTCCATTCCCAATTGTTGCCTGCAAGGTCATATATATTACTTCAGGGAAATGCCATATTCAGAGAACAAAAGAAAGAGTATACCTTTCATCCGTATAAATATGATTATTGAATACACCGGCTTTGCTGAAACGATTGACAGCAGATTTGTTTGCGAATGCATAAGCTGTTATCCCGATATAACCGATAATTCCTGCTGTTGCAAATGTAATTTTATTTTGACCGTTTAATAAAAATATTTAAAATAGTGTACCGTGATGCTTTGTTAAAAGTGCAAAACTTTAAAGCATTAAAGTAGGCTGCTTTTTGTGAAATTTTGCGGTTGACGGCAGATTTTCACGGTGCTATAATTACGACAATTTAATAACGCAGTAAACAAACGCGATGACGAGGAGCGGCAGATTAATCCTGCATCAGAGAGCCGATGGTTGGTGTGAATCGGCGGACGGATTTATCAAGGCTAAATCACCTCCGAGCGGCGAGCCTGAAAGAATTTTTGAGTAAGGCAGACGGAGCCCGACCGTTACAGCGGGGAGCGATGTTAGTCGTGTGTATTTGTAGTGTAACTACCGATAAAAGCTATGACGAGGAATAAGCAGTCTGAACCGGATTACAGAGAGTTGACGGATGGTGCGAGTCAACGGAAGGTCTTATTTGCGAGCTCTCCTCTGAGCAGCCTACCCGAACCAATCTTTATGATACATAGGGAGGACGGAGCCTGACCGTTACAGCAGGGCGCGATGTTGGTCGCAGTGAGTGGTCGCCTTTTTGGGGCGGCAAGAAGAGTGGTACCGCAAGATTTTTAATTTTTTGTATTAAAAGTCCTGTCTCTTTAATTTTATTTAAAGAGATGGGACTTTTTGTTTTTATTTTATCACGATTGGAGTGTAGTGAAATGTTGACGCTTGACAAGATATTTGAAGCACAGGTGGTGCTCAAAGACATTATAAGAGCAACCAAGGTTGTTCCTTCAAACGGAGTTGCTGCGGATTGCCGACTATATCTTAAGCCTGAAAATCTACAGAAAACAGGCTCTTTCAAGCTGCGAGGCTCAGGCTATAAAATTGCTACACTTTCCGACGAGGAAAAAGCAAGAGGCGTCATAGCCTGCTCGGCAGGAAATCACGCTCAGGGTGTTGCTCTTGCAGCGTCAAAGCACTCAATTAAATCGCTGATTTGCTTGCCCGACAGTGCACCGATTTCAAAGGTTGAGGCAACAAAGAGCTACGGCGCTGATGTTTGCCTTGTTAACGGATGCTATGACGATGCTTATGCAAAAGCACTTCAGCTGAAAGATGAAATGGGTTACACCTTCGTTCATCCGTTTGACGATGAAGCGGTGATTGCGGGTCAGGGCACAATCGGTCTTGAAATTGCAAATGACCTTGATGATGTGGATGCTGTTATTGTACCGATTGGCGGTGGCGGTCTAATTTCGGGTGTTGCCTATGCGCTCAAATCAATCCGTCCCTCAATCAAGGTTTATGGTGTTCAGGCAACAGGCGCTCCGAGTATGTTTAACTCACTGAAAAACGGCAAAATTGAATGTCTTGAATCTGTTTCTACCATAGCAGACGGTATTGCCGTAAAACAGCCGGGTGAACATACATTTGAATTAATCAACAAGTATGTTGATGATATTGCTCTTGTAACAGAGGATGAGATCGCAGGAGCAATTCTTGAACTGATTGAAAAGCAGAAGATGATTGCCGAAGGTGCGGGAGCAGTTTCCGTTGCGGCGGCGATGTTCGGCAAATTCCCGATTCAGGGAAAGAAGGTTGTCAGCCTTGTTTCAGGCGGAAACATCGATGTCACAAGTCTTTCAAGAGTTATTGAAAGAGGTCTTATCAAATCGGGCAGAACTTCAAGTATGCTCATTGAACTGATTGATAAACCGGGTCAACTAAAGGACGTTTCAAGAATTATCGCAGACTGCGGCGGCAATGTTACAGGCGTTCATCACGAGCGTGCGGGCAGCACAGAAAGTGTTAACGGCTGCTATCTGCGAATCACAATGGAAACCCGAAATTATGACCACGTTCTTGAAATCAAAGAAGCACTCAAAGCTGAGGGCTTCAAAATCGTAGAATAAGGAGAATTATTATGAATGTTGTATATACAAAAAACGCACCCGATGCAATAGGACCTTACTCACAGGCGATTGTTACAAACGGACTTGTTTTCACATCGGGTCAGATAGCTATTAATCCCGAAAGCGGCAAAGTTGAAGCAGAAACAATAAAAGAGCAAACCGAGCAGGTTTGCAAGAATATAAAAGCTGTTCTTGAAGCAGCAGGCAGCAGCCTTGAAAACGTTGTCAAAACAGTCTGTTTTCTTAAAGATATGAGCGATTTCGCCGCATTCAACGAGGTTTACGGTAAGTATTTCACAGGAAAGCCTGCCCGCTCATGCGTTGCTGTTAAAGAACTTCCGAAAAACGTGCTCGTTGAAATTGATACTGTTGCAGAGGTAGTGAAATGATGGATTCAACCAAATACCGAGTGGGATATTATCTCGTCGAAAAGAAATATAACAAGTGGGTCAATAAAGACCATATTGAAAAAGCTCCGCAGTGGTGCAGCGTTGATATGCGTGACGGCAATCAGAGCCTTGTAATTCCGATGAGTCTTGAGGAAAAGCTTGAATTTTATAAGCTTCTGCTTGAGGTCGGATTTAAAGAAATTGAGGTCGGTTTCCCTGCTGCATCGGAAACGGAATATGAATTTCTCCGAACTCTCATTGATAACAATATGATTCCCGATGACGTAACCGTTCAGGTGCTTACACAGTGCAGAGAACATATTATCCGTAAAACTTTTGATGCCTGCAAGGGTGCGCCAAGTGCAATAATTCATTTTTATAATTCCGTCAGCGTTGCCCAACGTGAGCAGGTTTTCGGCAAATCAAAGGAAGAAATCAAAAAAATTGCAGTTGACGGTGCAAAGCTTGTCAAAAAACTTGCAAGCGAATATGAAGGCAATTTCAGATTTGAATATTCTCCTGAAAGCTTCACGGGAACGGAACCCGAATATGCTCTTGAGGTTTGCAATGCCGTTCTCGACGTGCTTGAGCCGAGCGAAACAAACAACGTTATCATCAATCTCCCCGTAACTGTTGAAATGAGCAGTCCTCACGTTTACGCAAGTCAGGTTGAGTATATGCACGAAAATCTCAGATACCGTGAGTATGTCACAATTTCGCTTCATCCCCATAATGACAGAGGAACGGGTGTAGCTGATGCAGAACTTGCGATTCTTGCAGGTGCGGACAGAATCGAAGGCACTCTTTTCGGCAACGGTGAAAGAACGGGCAACGTTGATATCATTACTCTTGCAATGAATATGTATTCCCACGGCGTTGATCCGAAGCTTGATTTTTCGGATATGCCGAGACTTGTTGAAACATACGAGAGATGCACAAGAATGCACGTTTACGATCGTTCCCCCTATGCAGGCGCACTTGTTTTTGCCGCATTTTCGGGCAGCCATCAGGATGCAATCGCAAAGGGTATGAAATACAGAAACAAGAAAAGGCTTCACGAATGGAGCGTGCCGTATATTCCCATTGACCCCCACGACATCAGCCGCACCTATGATGCGGACGTAATCAGAGTCAATTCTCAAAGCGGCAAGGGCGGAATAGGTTATCTTATCGAGCAGAATTACGGCTACATTCTCCCGAAGAAGATGAGCGAGGAACTCAGTTATCTTTGCAAGCATATTTCCGATAGCGAACACAGGGAGCTCAAAGCCGATGAGGTTTTCGAAATCTTCAAGGCAAATTACCTTTATGAAGAAACCCCGATTTCGATTTCATATTTTGATTTTATGCGCGAAAACGATACCGTCAAAATCGAAATCACTTTTTCAAAGGATGGTGAAGAAACCGATATGCAGGCTGAAGGCAACGGTTCGCTCAATGCAGTCAACAATGCGCTCAAAGCCTATACAAACGAAAACTACACCCTGCAGGTTTTCACTCAGCACAGTATGCAGGGTCAGGGCTCACAGAGCGTTGCAGCATCTTACGTCGGTCTTGAAAGAGAGAACGGCGAAATGTTCTGGGGCGCAGGCACTGATACCGATATTATCAAAGCAAGCACAAATGCACTTCTCAACGCATTTCATAATATGACAAAAGGAGGAAAATAAAATGGGAATGACGATGACACAAAAAATCCTTGCCGCCCACGCAGGTCTTGAAAGCGTAACGGCAGGTCAGCTTATAAACGCAAAGCTCGATATTGTTCTCGGCAACGATATTACAACCCCCGTTGCCGTCAATGAGTTCAGAAAAGCAGGCTTTGACAAAGTTTTTGATAAAGACAGAGTGGCAATTGTTCTTGACCATTTTGTTCCCAATAAAGATATAAAGGCTGCCGAGCAGTCAAAGCAGTGCCGCGAATTTGCCTGTTCACATTGCGTAAGCCATTTTTATGACGTGGGCAAAATGGGTATTGAACACGCTCTTCTTCCCGAGCAGGGAGTTGTTACCGCAGGTGATTGCATCATCGGCGCAGACAGCCACACCTGCACCTACGGTGCACTCGGAGCTTTCTCAACGGGTGTAGGCTCAACTGATATGGCGGCAGGAATGGCAACGGGCACGGCTTGGTTCAAAGTTCCCTCCGCAATTAAATTCAATCTTAAAAACAAACTTCCGTCAAATTGCAGCGGCAAAGACGTAATCCTCACAATTATCGGAATGATCGGCGTTGACGGCGCACTTTATAAGAGTATGGAATTCACGGGTGACGGCGTTGCTTCTCTTTCAATGGATGACCGCCTTTGCATCTGCAATATGGCGATTGAAGCGGGCGCAAAGAACGGAATTTTCCCCGTTGACGAAGTGACAAAAGCATATATGAACGGCAGATGC
>JBGVNA010000140.1:0-5606 GCA_045125175.1 Acutalibacteraceae bacterium | reverse complement strand
CTTGTATTGGGGAATCCCATATCCACGGTTATGGCGATAAGCTCATATTTATTTGGGTAAAATCTTCTCATCTCCGCGAGCGCGTACAGAAGAGCAAGGGAGTCCTTTCCTGCGGAAACCCCCACGGCAATTTTATCGCCGTCCTGTATCATCTGATAATCGTCAACTGCTCGCCTTGTATAGCTTAATATTCTCTTTAGTTCTTTCATCTAAAAATTACATTCCTCGTATATCTTTTTTGCTCTTTCGGTAAGAGTCTTAGGGTCATTATCAAGGTTTAAAAACAGAGGTTCGCCTACGGTCACACCGGATGCCGCGCCTTTTTTTGCCTTGACGATTACCATCGAAGGAGCGCTTTTAGTATTGGCGTGTACAAAGATCATATCCTTGGGTTCAAGTGAGTTTTCTCTCATAGCGCACATAAGATCGGTAAGTCTGTCCGGACGCCATACGCAGTAAAAATTGCCGCCGTGCTTTAAAAGCTTTTTAGCTGCCGCACAAAAATCCCCAATATCGCCGCACACCTCGTGACGGGCGATGAATTTTTCATCGTGTACGTTTCTTTTTCCGCTGTCCACCTTCATATACGGAGGATTTGAGAATACGACGTCAACCTCAAGTCCAATGTCCGAGCTTTTGATTTCTCTTACATCCTTGTGCACGGAAATGACCTTGTTTTCAAGCTCGTTAAGGCTTGCGTTTCTGCTGATTATTTTTGCAAAATCCTCTTGTATCTCAACACAGTATATTTTTGAAAACTTCTCGCGTGAAGCGCAGAGCAGGGAAATAATACCCGTTCCGCCGCCAAGCTCGACCGCGACACCGCTTTTTTGGGGCTTTACGAATGAAGCGAGCAAAAAGGCATCCGTGCCGAAGGTGAGTCCGTTTTCTCTCTGTATAAGGCTTATATTCTCGTTGACCTTAGTCAATGTCTCGTTTTCGGATAAAATAATACTCATAGCCACCTCAAATTTAAAAACACGGAGCAGAAAAACCGCTCCGTATTTTTAGATGTAATCAAATTATTCCTGTACGGGAGCTCCTACGGGGCAAGCGTCAGCGCAAGCGCCGCACTCGATGCAAGCATCTGCATCGATAACATACTTGCCATCGCCTTCGGAGATAGCTTCAACGGGGCATTCTGCTGCGCAAGCGCCGCATGAGATGCAATCGTCATTGATGATGTATGCCATAGTGATCTTCCTCCTTAACATTTTTTCAAGACCATTGTAACACATTATAAAAAAATTGCAAGAGGTTTTTGCTGTAAATTATCCTTCAATATCTTTCAAGGCTTCAATTTCTTCTTTTGCAACTCTGATTCGGGCATCTCTTACAAGTTTTACTTCTTTTCTGTCAAATACCTTTGGCTGTGCATCGGGGTTGTTATGAAGCTGAACCTTGAGCTTACCTGTGAGCAAGCTGAAGTCAACAACAGTTCCTGCGCCCTCATCTGTTTCAACAATTGCGCCGGGCTTTGGTGTTATTTTCAGCAGATGCTCATATGCGTTCTGTTCATATTTAAGGCAGCACATAAGCCTGCCGCAGGCACCGCTGATTTTAGTGGGATTGAGCGAAAGTCCTTGTTCCTTTGCCATTTTGATTGAAACGGGCTGGAATTCGCCGAGGAAGCTGCTGCAGCAGAAGGGTCTGCCGCAAATGCCGAGGCCGCCGAGCATTTTTGATTCATCTCTGACGCCGATCTGGCGAAGCTCGATTCGGGTTTTGAAAACGCCTGCAAGGTCCTTTACAAGCTCTC
Source organism: Acutalibacteraceae bacterium (assembly GCA_045125175.1). Taxonomy (GTDB): domain Bacteria; phylum Bacillota; class Clostridia; order Oscillospirales; family Acutalibacteraceae; genus CAG-177. The sequence goes on along the minus strand of JBGVNA010000140.1, from coordinate 3,847 downwards.
TGAAGTCAACTCTGCCGTCGGCTGTGAAATAAAAGAGAACTTTGCCGCCGTCAAAGGTATATTCAACATCAACCAGCTTCATGTCAAGGTTGTGATTTGCGATTTTTTGCTGGCAAATTGTGAAAGCATCCTTTTCCTTGGCTTTGTTGGCACGGAATTGTTCAATATCGTTTTCGTCTGCAATTCGAATAAGCTTTTTAAGAGGTTTGACGATTTGCTCATCATCTATTTCTCTGTTATCCATTGCAACCTCGCCGCATTCGATGCCGCGCACGGTTTCAACTATAACTCGGTCTCCTTTTTTTAATTGCTGTCCGTCCGGGTCAAAGTAGTAGACCTTACCTACCTCTTTGAAGCGAACGCCTATAACTTCTGCCATATATTTAAACCTCCATAGGGTTATTTTTAAATTCTTTTGTTAGTTAACTGCTGCTCTGCGGAGCTTTGTGCAAAGAGCGGTTACCATAAGATTATGGTTTGCGTTGAGTTGCAGTGAGCTCATAAGAGTATCTGCTGTTTCAATTAGTGAAAGCAATGCTCGTCTGCTGAGCTTTGGTGCAAGCTCAGCGGGCAGTGAGCCGAATTCATCAGACCCATCCTGCGCAGAATATTTTATTCTTAATGCGGCGGCAAAAATTTCCTGAACAACAGGGAGTGCCGCACGCAGAAGCTTTTGGTCTTTTTCGAAAGCTGCAGCAGCTTTTACGATTTCGATATCGTCAAGGGCGGTAACAGCCTTTGCAATTTCTTTTGCCGCTTCAACAATTTTTTCTTTTGGTAAAGTATCGTTTTCAGACGAATATGCCTGACCCAGATTATATACAACCGAGCGGGAAAGAACCGTCGGCAAAAATCCCGATTTTGAAGAACATAGAAGAATGAAATTAACATACTGAGGAGGTTCTTCAAGGATTTTCAGAATTGCGTTCTGTCCCTCAACGCCCATTGTATGAGAGTTTTCAAGAATAAAAACTTTTCTGTCAGCTTCATTGGGAACAATGTATGCTTTGCTGCGGATTTCGCGCACAATGTCAACCTTGAATGCTTTGGGCTTATCTTCAACGGAATAAATGAGAATATCCGCATGGGAATCTGCCGCTGCTTTTTTACAGTTTGGGCAAACTCCGCAGGGCACAACGCCTCCTGAAGAGCAAACGAGAGCTGAGGCGATTTTTTTTGCAAGAGCCATTCTTTCTTCTGTGCTTCCGCCCTCGAGTATTGCCGCATGAGGAAATCTTTTGGCGTGCAATGCCGCTGATATTGACTTTTCGAGTGAATTGTTTAAATCAAACATAGTATTAAAGCTTAATGAATTTATCAACGTCAAGAACAAATACCGTTGCACCGCCTACGGTTACTTCAACCGCTCTTGAAATGAAGCCCTCTGCCATAAATGAGGGGGAGGGGGTAACCATCTGGGTGCGCTTGCGTGAGAATTCGCTGATAATGCTTATAACATCGTCAACCTTTTCATCGTCTGTGCCGATAAGCAGAGTTGAGTTGCCTGCCTTGAGAAAGCCGCCCGATGTTGAGAGCTTCGTTGCTCCGTAGCCCTTGTGAGTGAGCTCGCTGAGAACGCTGGGGCAGTCATCGTTGTTGATTATTGCAACTATAAGCTTCATATAAAAATCTCCTTTCACTGATTGTGAAGTGATATATTTCTTTCAATAACCTTTCTTCCTCGCCATTCATAGGCTCTGCCTTCAAGCGAACATCCTGAGGATATGCATGCAGCAGGGGAAGAAAGAAATTCTTCTATTTCGGTTTTAGCGGCATGTTTGTTCATGGGACAAACATTCTGGCAAATGTCACATCCCCACACGCAGCCGCATTCTTTCATGAGCTTTTCTTCTTTTTCGGAAAGAGCTTTCTTCTTTTGCGTGATTTCCGAAAGGCAGATGCTTCTGTCAAACGCTGCTTCGCTTATTGCACCCGATGGGCATGATTTGATGCATTTTTTGCACTTTATGCATTCTTTTTCCTCAAACTCGGCACATTCAAGTTCAGCGGTTGTTACAATTTCGCCGATAAATATATATGAGCCGTATTCTTTGGTTATGAGCAGAGTATTCAATCCTCTGACACCTAAACCTGCAAGGCAGGCAGTCCTGACCTCGGGGATGGGTGAATTGTCAGCAAAAGCGGCGAACTCATGCTCGGGATAAAGCTCCTTGAGCTTTTTAATCGCGGAATTAAGACGTTTCAGTGCGACTTCGTGATAATCCGTGACAACTGCATATTTTGAAATGTTGATGTTCTTGTAGTTTTCTTCATCAAGAAGATAAGGAAAGCAGGCAACTATAACCGCTTTTGCATTATCGGGCAAACGGCTTTTTGCTCTGCATTCAATCAGCCCGTCTTTTATTTTATCAAACGGACACAGTCCCCACAAGGGGGTAATTTCATCCATGATTTTTTTTAGGGTCAATTATTATCACCCCACAGCCTGCGCAAGGGCAATCATGACAGGCAAGGTAATTATTGAAATAAAGCTGACTATTGCAACGGTCTGCGATGCAAGACCTGTGTTGCGGTCATATTTTGCGGCAAACATAACGGTGTTGTTTGCTGTTGGCGCACCTGCCGAAATTGAAAGCGCAACAAGCAGCGAGCCTGTTATGCCCACAAGCCTGAAGGCTGAAATGAGCAGAAGCGGCAGAATGATGAGCTTAACAAACGCAACGGCAAAAATTCGCCAATTTTTAAATATGCTTTTGAAATTGGTGTTTGCAATGTATGTGCCGAAAATGAGCATTGCAACGGGAGTGTTAAGGCTTGCAATATAGTCAACGGGTTTTGCGATTATTTCGGGAAGCTGCACCGAAAGCAGGAAAAGGGGAAGGCCGATGATAACAGAAATAACGCCGGGATTAAGGATAAGCTTTTTGAAATCAAATTTAACTTTTTCTCCGCCTTTTGTGATAGTATAAATGCCGTGAGTGAAGCTGAACACCTGAAATGAAATGATAACAGCTGAGCAGTAGAAAACACCTTCATCGCCAAGCACGGCACCCGCAAGGGGCAGAGCCATATATCCGCAGTTGCCGTAAGCACATGAATATTTATAAATACATCCTTCGTCAATCGGACATTTGTTGAAAACGATTGCTGATATAGCGGCTGACACTATATGGAGCACGAAACCGCAACCCATTGCGATAAAAAGCCCCTTGGCGGTTTCGGGGTTATATTCAAGCGAAAGAAAGCTCTGAATTATAACGGCGGGGGTTATGACATAAAAAAGCAGGTCTGTGCAGCTTTTTGCAACCTTTTCGGTATAAACACCGATTTTATCCGAAATTGCGCCGACTGCAACAAGTATATAGAGTATCGCAACCTGCTCACTTGCAACAAGTACATTCTGAAAAAACATGTTTATTCCTCAACTGAAGTATTTACGGCTTCTTTTTCTTCCGGCTCAGTGCTTTCGGTAGTTTCAACTTTGTCCGTCAGTCTTGTGAAAACCGTTGCGATAATGAAAAGAGAAACCGCCAGATCACAGAAATTAACGGGTGAATATGAATAAAGAAGCTCTGTTCTGCCAATGAGAGTTACTATAAGTCTCGGCACAAAGCATACAATTGCGAGCAAAGCTGCGGGTAATCCGTACCCCGCAAGCTTCCATTCGCAGTTTTTGCTGCTGATCTGAGCGTTGACCTGAGCAAATGCCATGAAAAATATAATCATAAAAATAAGCATCAGTAATTCAAAGGTAAGCTCTGAAACTCGAAGATAGCTTATTGTTCTGGTAAAGCGGAAAACCGTTCTGAAAATTACCCAGATAATAGGAGACAGGGAAATTATGCGGAATTCTGAGCCGTTAGTTTTGCCTGAAATAACAGCAAGA
>JBGVNA010000139.1:0-2724 GCA_045125175.1 Acutalibacteraceae bacterium | reverse complement strand
GCAACATCGCTGCTTCTGCAGCATCAACTCCAAGTCTTTCCGCAAGCTCACTCACGGTAGGTTCTCTGCCAAGCTCAACTGCAATTTCTTCTCTGCGTTTAACTGCTGCTCTCGATTTTTCTTTTATTGCACGGCCGACTTTAACAACACCTCCGTCACGAAAAACACGTTTTATTTCTCCGAGAATTACCGGCACGGCATACGTAGAAAACGAAAAACCTCTTGTTTCATCAAAATTATCGGCTGCTTTAATCAGTCCGACACAACCCGCCTGAAACAAATCGTCATATTCAACTCCCCTGCCTCTGAAGCGGTTTGCACAAGCGTGAACAAGACCGAGATTATTTTCAACCAACCGGTTTCTTTCTGCTTTAATTTCGGTCATTTTCACCTTCACGACCTTTAAAGAGCTTTTCAAGAGTAACTGTCGTTCCTTTGCCTGATTTTGATGTGACCCTGATTCTATCACAGAAGCTTTCCATAACAGCAAAGCCAAGCCCGGCCCTTTCTCCGCCGAGTGTTGTAAACAACGGCTCCATGGCTTGTTTTACATTCTGAATACCGCAGCCTTTGTCTTTAATTCTGACTTTAAATGAACCGTTTTCATATATTCCCGCCCATATGTAAATTTTGCCCACGCTTTCGGGATAAGCATGAACAATACAGTTTGTAACAGCCTCGCTTACTGCTGTTTTTATATCCGATATTTCCTCTATATTCGGGTCAAGCTGTGCGGCAAACGCTGCAACAGCCGCTCTTGCAAACGCTTCGTTTACGGAGCGGCTCTCAATCTGCAATTTCATTTCGTTAACAGGTTTCATTATTTCACTTCCTTTTTCATTTTAAGAGTTACCAATCTTTCAAGCCCTGCAAGCTTCATCATGGAATAAAGCCTGCCCGAAAGATTAACAACCTCAATATTTCCGCCGTAGCTTTCGACAATACGGTATCTGCCAAGCACAAACCCTATGCCTGAACTATCCATAAAGGTTACCTCATCAAAATCAAAGCGCACATTCGGTGCAAGGCTTGTCTGAATAGCTTCATCCGCTTCAAGCCTCAGCGCAGCGGCATTGTGATGGTCTATTTCACCACTGAGAGCAACAGTTAATCTCATTGGTGTTGATGTTATTTTCATCGCCATTTTTTACACTCCTTTGCATAAAAAAAATCCCTTATCAACAAGGATAAGGGATTGATTATAAAAAAATTGTTGAATTGTATAAGCTGTTAAAAATTAAGCAAATTTTCTCTTATTTCACCCGCAAGATAGAATGAACCGCAGACTATCAACGCATCTTCAGGCTGAAGAATATTTTTCGCGGCAGTTATCGCTTTCTGCGGATTTGATATATCATAGCAGTTTCGGCAGAAGGATTTTGCATTTTCCATAAGTTCGGCACTACTCAACGCTCTGGGTACTTCCGCCTTGGTTGCGATAAATGTTTCTGCAAAAGGTGCCACTATACGCAGATATGAAAGGTAATCTTTATCAGCCATCATTGAGCTAACCATAACTATTCGCTTACCGTTCAGATGTTTTTTGATAAACGCTGAAAGAGCGGCAGCGCAGCCCTCGTTATGACCGCCGTCAAGAATAATCACAGGTTTCTTTTTGATAAGTTCCATTCTACCGGGCATAATTGAGCTTTCAATTCCTTTGATTATAGCTTCATCGGAAATAATAATACCAAGCCGTGAAAGTGAACGAACAGCCTCAATTGCCGTGCAGGCATTGAATATCATATGCTTGCCCGCAAGAGGAAGAGTAAATTCAATTCCGCCATATTCAGCAAAAGTACCGTCGATACTTTCTTCGTTGATTTTCAGGCTGTTTATATTCGGTATACGCAGTGAATTACATCTTTCATTACAGGTCTTTTTTATAACTTCCATTGCCTTTTCATCCTGAAAAGGATAAGCAACGGTTTCTGCACCGAATTTGATTATTCCGCATTTTTCGGCAGCAATTTTCTCAATTGTATCGCCGAGAATTGACATATGATCAAAAGAAATGCTTGTTATAACGCTTACATAGGGTGCGTTTATAACATTAGTTGAATCGAGTCTGCCGCCAAGACCGACTTCAAGCACAACAAAATCACATTTTTTCTTTTCAAAATAGACAAAAGCAGCTGCCGTTACTGCTTCAAACTCAGTCGGCTGAATATTCTGCTCTGCAAGCTTGTCTGTTGCCGTTCTGACCTTTTCAACACATTCTGCAAGCTCATTCTTTTCGATCATATTGCCGTTATACTGAATACGTTCTCTGAAATCGGTAACATAAGGCGAAATGAAAAGACCTGTGTTATAACCGCTTTTGCGCAGAATATTTGAAATCATCGTTGAAGTTGAACCTTTTCCGTTTGTGCCCGCAACATGAATGATTTTCAGCTTCTCCTGCGGATTGCCGAGCTCCGAGCAAAGAGCTCTTATCCGCTCCATGCCGGGTTTTATGCCGAATTTTTCAAGAGAATGGATATATTCTATTGCTTCACTGCAATTCATTGTTTCACCAGCTTATTGACCCCGAAGAAAATCTTCGGGGTCAGATTGTTTTTTAGCCGAGTTTTGCGATGCTTTCTTTAAGCATTGCAATCTTTTCGGTATATTTTGCAGCCTGTTCACGCTGAGCCGCAACAACATTTGCGGGAGCTTTAGCTACGAAGTTTTCGTTCGAAAGCTTGTTGTTAACAAAATCAAGGTCTTTCTGAACAGCAGCAA